>JBCBGR010000051.1:0-12429 GCA_038526555.1 Pseudomonadota bacterium | reverse complement strand
CCCAAGCGCGTTCAGGCCTCGACGATGAGGCCTGAACGCGCTTGGGACAGGTCCATAATGCTCTGATCGAAGACGGCCATTTCGCGCGGGTCAGCTGCGTTGAACGCGATCACCTCTTCCAGAGACCGGACCGGAATATCGGCGGGGCTATTCGCCAGATAGTCATCCAGCGTGGCTTTGAATTCCCATTGCAGCAGACCGTAGGAGTCGCGACCGTAATTCTCCGCGTCGAGGTTGAACTCCTCAATCTCGACGAGCTCCGCGCCTGCCGCTTCCATCGCAGCGAGGCCCGCGTTGAAGACAGACTGCACATCGGCTGAACCTTGCGCAAAGCGGAGCACGCCGACGCGCAAACCCTCCAAGCTGCCGGCATCAAGCGCGTCTGCGTAACCGCTGCTTCCATCCGTCGCTATCGCGTCCATCATGAGAGCGGCCCCGCGTACCGTTTTGGTCATCGGCCCGGCTGTGTCCTGGGTTGAACTAATCGGGACAATGAACTCCTGGCTCACCACGCCGACCGTCGGTTTAAACCCGACAATGCCGTTCACATTGGACGGACAGATGATGGAGCCGTTCGTCTCGGTCCCGACTGCCCCCGCCGCGAGGCTCGCTGCGATCGCTGCGCCTGAGCCGCTTGAGCTGCCGCATGGGCTGCGGTCCAGCATGTGCGGATTGCGGACCTGCCCGCCGACGGCGGACCAGCCTGACACTGAGTCTTCCGAGCGGAAATTCGCCCATTGCGATAGGTTCGTTTTGCCCAGAATCACCGCCCCTTGCGCGCGCAGACCCGCCACCAGAGGGCTATCCCGTTCGGTGACATTATTTTCCAGCGCAAAAGACCCCGCCGTCGTCGCGACCGGGTCAAGGCTCTCAATATTATCCTTCAACAGGATGGGCAGACCGTCCAACGAACCCAGTGTTTCGCCCGCCGCGCGCCGCGCATCGGACGCCTCCGCCTGCGCGAGTGCATCGGGGTTGAGAGAGAGCACCGATTGCAAGCGTGGGCCGTTCCGGTCCACCGCTTCAATCCGGTCGAGATAGGCTTGCGTGATGGCGACACTTGTCGTCTCGCCGCTCGCAAGCAAATCAGCCAGCTCTGGCAGTGTGTTCGCGGTCAGGCCTTGCGGTGCGTAAGAGACACTGTTCAAAGATGTCGTGACCGCATTTACATCGCCTGAGATCGTAGGGACCTCAGCCGCGGGCGCGCAGGCCGCCAGCGCGACAGTTGTCAGCAAGGCTGTCTTTTTCAGCATGGATAAGGTCACAGGTCAGTCTCCTAATGTGAGCGCACGTTCGAGGGCGGCGGCGTAATCTTGATTATATTTTTGGGCGGCTTGGGATTCCGGCACCATCGGAAAGGCATGGATCGCGCCCGGATAAGCCACCAGCTCCGCCTCAACACCCGCTTCGGTCAGGGCAGCCGCAAAGCGCAGGTTTTCAGCGTAGAAAAGGTCCAGTGTTCCCGTGGCGATAAAGGTCGGCGGAAAACCGTCCAGTGTTTCCAAGAACGGAATGACATGCGCCTCTTTCGGATCTGTATCGCCGAGATAGGCTTGCCATCCGAATTGATTATAGGTCCGCGTCCAGACATATTCGCCTGTCAGCGCGCCGGAGCGATCCGCGTCGCCGCCTGTCCGGGGGTCCAGCATCGGGTAAAGTAGTGCGAGAAGAGCTGGCGTGACAGACAAGTGGTCACGTGCTGCGCTTGCGACTGACGCGGCTAATCCTCCGCCCGCACTATCTCCGCCAATGATAAGCTTTGCGCTTCGCCCTTGTGCCCACATCACCGTCGATAACCCATCTTCCAAGGAGGCGGGCGCGGGATGTTCTGGGGCCAATCGGTAAGCGGGGGCAATGATTTCTAGACCCATTTGCGCGGCGAGTTGGCCATGCGCGATTTGCATCTGCTCAGGCCGTCCAAGGACCAAGCCGCCACCGTGAAAGTGAACAAGTGTACCGCGCGGCGGCGTAGACGGTGCGTAGTGAAGGGCCCGCACATCCGGCGCACCCTTAAACCCCGGCAGGGTCAACTCTGTCAGTGTCACACCCTCTGGCAAGGGCTGGGCTTCGGGTTCCATCGCCGTGAACGCCTGCCGGATCAGAGGGAGCGTCTCATGACTCAAGGTGAGTTCAGGCATATTGTCGATGAGCGGCAGTAGGGCGGGCTCAACAAGGTGACGGGTCTTGCTCATGGGGTCTTTCACCCTAATCGTCGCCAAAGCGCAAGCGATCGGCGAGTAGGATCAGACACGTAAAAAGACGTACCAAGCGCCCGCGCCGCCATGCCGCGCGTGCGCTTGCGCCAAAGACGCAATCATGGGCCGCAAATCCGGGGCGGAGAGCCAGATCGGCAGTTGGGTGCGCAGGACACCCTCCAGCTGCGGGCCCTTCCCGGTGATCACGAGCAAACATCGCCCGCCGCGTTTCGCGGTCCGCATCAGAGCTGTTGCCAGAGCCTTACGGGCTTGAGCTTGTGTCATGCCGTGCAGATCGATACGCCCGTCAATTTCGACGCGGCCTTTGCGGACTGATTTATCCGTGCTGCGCGGGACGGGGCCTGCCAACGTTTTAGGGGCTTCTTGCCGCAAAGGCGGCAAGCGCATCATGGCGGCAAAGGCATCGCGGCTGACGGAAGGGTCGGGTTTCGCCGCGCCTTTCCCATGCGGGCGGCGGCGCGGAGTGACGGTGCGGGCCACACGGTTCCAGACCAGCCGCTCGGACGGGTCCAGATCGCGGCTCACGAGAAGAGCTCAGGCTGTGTTTCTGACAAGCGCTCAGCGAGTGTTCGCGGGATAAGAACCGTCCAGCGCGCCGGATGTTTCATCATGCCTGCGAGCGCGCCAGCCTCTTTACCTGCGCCAAAGAAGAGGTCGCCGCGATTGGGGCCGCGAATGGCATTGCCCGTATCTTGCGTGACCACGAGCAGCGATGTCGCATAACCCTGATGATCTGTCCGGTCTTTCGGCAGGCGCGTCTCCAGCCAGACCGGAACACCATAGGGTCTATGTTTCGGATCAATCGCAACAGACCCCATCCGGGTCAGCGGGACTTGGATGGCGCCTTTCGGCCCTTCGTCGGGCCGGACCTCTTGTTCCGCGAAGAATATATAGCGGGGATTTTCATTCATCAGGTCTCGCGCTGCTTCTGGCCCCGCCGCTTCCATCCAGACTTCAATGCTTCGTTTGCTGGAGGTGTCCAAGGTCATCTCACCCCGGTCGATCAGCACACGCCCGATGGACTTATATTTATGCCCATTATTGCCCGCATAGCCAACCCGCAGGCTGCTATCATTCTGGAAGTGTAAGCGCCCGGACCCTTGCACATGCAGGAAGAACACATCGATGGGCCGCCCATAAGCAATGACGTCTGCACTCTCCGCCCTGAGTTCCGCGCGTGGCAAAGCCCGGGTGGTATCATCCGCAGGTGGGCGCAGGATCGGCTCAGAGTAGACCGCATCGGGTATCGCGCGGACTTCAATCTCTGTCTCATAATAACCCGTCAGCAAGCCTGTCTCTTCAGAGACAATCGCGGGGACGAACAGGCTCTCGAAGAAGGGGCGGGCATTGCTGGCGCGACGGGCGGCGCGGCAGACGCCGGACCAGTCGCCATAGATACCGTAGCGCATATCGTTATTTTGGAGCATCTGGCGCGCGGACGGCCGCGCCATCACATCACAGCTCCGGCGAAAGGCCGCCAAGGCAGGTTCTAAGTCCGCGTCTTCCCAACCTGTCAGACCCACAAATGGATCGGGGCGGTCGAGGATGGGTTCCTGATCAATCTGTTGAACCGCTGCGCCCAAGCCGACTTCGGCCACCTCTTCAACGATCCCGATGATCGGTTCTGTTGGCGGTGTGGTCGGTGGCGGTTGAACAGCAGGCGGTGTATCCGGCTCGGACACGATCAGGGGCGTCTCAACGGTCTCAACTTCCGCAGTGATGATAGGATCTGTGGTTTGTGGGGTGGCTGGCGCACTCACCGTTTGCGTCGGCTGGATGGTCGCACAGGCGGTGATCACAAGCGAACATAAAGCCAGGATCAGTCCACGTGAGGACTGCCCACCGAGATACGAAGATCGGGCGAACAACGCCCCTACTCGTCTTTGTCAGATTTTTCTGGTGCGTCCGTTGTATCAGGTGTGGGATCAGCCGCGAGCTCATCGCCCTCTGACGGCTCAACTTCCGTCAGACGCCAAGCCGGATCACTGGACCCCACCACGCGTTCATAGGTCCAATATTCAGAGATAGAGGCCAGCATGTCTGGGTCGCCGTCGACAAGCTCGCCGTCTGCATTGCGCAGAGCCGAAGCAATCTCGGCTTCATAGAGCACACGAATATAGGCCATGCCGTCTTCGATCCAGCCGGATTGGATCTGGCAGGTCCGCAGCCGACCCAGATCAGTAATCTGAGTTAGTGACTGCTCCTCGCGCGCTGTAATGGCTTCATCATAAATGGCGTAAACATCATCGGTGAGAAGATCACGTAAGGTCTCCCGGTCGCCGGTCGCAAAGGCCTCCAAAATCATGGAATAAGCGGTCTTTGCCCCATCAACAAAGCGGGCTGGCGAGAAGTCAGCTTCCGCGCGCGCAATTGCACCCAGACCCAGATCATCACTGACAGTCTCATCGGGCGAGATGGCCGAGGCGGGGGCAGGCTCACCGCTGCCATCGCGGCTGCCAAACATTTCGTCCGGCTTGATGCCATCATCCGGACCACGCCCGACAGATTTTCCGAGCACGGAATAAAAGGCCACACAGATGATTGTGGCAATCGCGGCGTAAAGAACAACTTCAAACATAGGCCAACATATAAGGTGCGGCGCATCATTTGAAAGGCGGCATTTCTGTCTTCCCAGCACTGTTTTCGCAGATAAGCCCCGCACAGAGCCGTTGCATGTGACAGTCTGGCCATGATAGCGGGCCCGCAACCAATGGATCAGACTATATTTTGATCTGAATTCTGCGAAACACGATCCGATTTTAAGAGAGGCTCTCATGGCGAAAACGCCCAAAAAGACCGATGCTGACAAAGACGTCGACGAAAATAGCTTGAACATTTCTGTTGATGGCGATGCGCCTGCCGCACCTGAAGCGCCTGCACAGGGTGAGCAAGCGACTGCTGAACCACAGCAGGCCAATCCGATGCTGAATGTTCTGGCGCAATATATTCGCGACATGAGCTTTGAAAATCCGAACGCGCCAGACTCCTTGCGCAGTGGACAAGCCCAACCCGAAATGAACATCGACCTACGCATTGGTCGGCAGGTCAATCAGGATAATACGATTGAGATCAGCCTGCTGATCAAAGCCCACGCGACCCGTGGGGATCAGACGGTTTTCCTCGCCGAGCTAGACTATGCGGGCCTCTTCGCCATCCAGAATGTCGATATGGAACAGATACAGCCGCTCATGATGATCGAGTGTCCACGCTTGCTCTTCCCTTATGCACGCAAGATCCTCGCTGACATGACACAAGATGGTGGCCACATGCCCGTGATGCTCGACATGCCCGACTTTGCGAGCATGTTCCGGGAAGAAATGATGCGCCGCGCCCAGGAACAAGGCCTGAACTAAGTCAGCTCCAACTAAATGTTACTGTAACGCTTAAGGGCTCCAGAAGTAAGTTCTGGAGCCTTTTGATTTTTTGAAATTGTCCACGGCCGCGATAGCCGCCATTTCAGCATTCTCACCAGTAATTTCTGCCTGCTTCTGCGCCCAGAGACGGTTTTGGTACCGGTTGGAGATAATGTCTGTAATCACCAGCACCCCAATCACGAGGTAGAAGCTGGATTTACTCATTGCGCTCATTTCGTAACCAAACAGTTTTAAGTGCGCGAGATGCGCCCCCTCTGTGACCAGCAGAACGCCGACCAGAAACAGAATAAACAGACCCAACACCTGATACATGCGGTTCTTTTTCAGGAAATCCGTCACTCTATCGGCTAGTAGAATCATGGCGAGTCCGGAAGCCACAATCGCGATTACCATGAGAGGGACTTGGTATGTTTTCTGGGTTTCGCAGCCGACAGCCCCCTCAACTGGATTGCTGATCAGCATGCGCTTGCATTCCTCGATTGGCCCGGCAACGCCGTCCATTAGAACAGCCCCACTGGCGCTGACGACCTGAAACGTCTCCACATTGGCAATCGCCATCGCCGAGAGAATGGAGTCGAACGAAAAAACAAGATTCATCGCGACAATCAGGGCGACAGCGCTCCAGATCGAGCGTTGCCCTGACCCTTCTGAATGTTCAATATGATCAACTTGCAGCAGGTGATGAATTTCCTTCATAGCCGTATAGATAATGAAGGCGCCCCCAAAAACAGTGACAAGGGATTGCAAAGTGAACTCCCCACTGATGATCCCTGTGGAGATGGCGAAGAGTGGTTCGGCCAGCAGCCCGAAGAGCGAGACGATAATAAATAGCAGCACGATCCGCAGGACGACAGCCAAACCGATGCCCCAGCTTCGAACCTTTTTGGCGGCTTCGGGATCGCCGACTTTGTTCGATTCGATCACGATGTAGAGCAGATTATCGAAACCCAAGATGGCTTGCAGGAGGATCAGCGCCCCTAAGGTGAAAAGCGAACTGAGTGTAAATAGGTCCGCAGTGAACATTTCGGCCATGATGATCCCCCTTTGACCCTTTCGCGTGATTCGTCACTGCTAACCGCTGAGACCGGTCACAACAATCCCAAAACAGGTCACCACATTATTTCCGCCAAACAGACTTGCAGCCCCCCTTTCCTTCATGCCACGTTCAGTGAGACCGCACTAGGAGAGCCGAATGACAATCGCGCGATCAGCACTGATTCTGACGGGAACCGCCTTGGCTGTGGCCTGTACACACAGGGTTGAAGTGGTGGCCCCCAAAGAGCCCATTCGCATCGAGCTCGCTATTAAGATTGATCAGGAAGTCCGGGTCCGGTTGGAAAAAGACATTGAAGACCTGATCGCTGATAATCCGGATCTCTTCTAAAGATTTTTAAAGGCAGCAAGGAGGCCGCCATGAAAACTTATCTCCTCTCCGCCATAGCCGCCTTTGCGTGGCTCGCCGGAACAGCGATGGTCCTGCATGCGTCAGGACACAACACCGCCGTCGCGCAGACAGCGAGTGCGTCATCCAAGCAGATTGTCGAAGCCGCCAAAACGCGCGGCGAAGTCGGTGAGCGAATCGATGGCTATCTGGGTGCTGTCGGCGCGCTCTCGCCGGACGTCAAAGCCGCCATGGACGACATTAATATCAGCCGCAAAGTCGCTTATGAAAGACTGGCGGACCAGCGCGGCCTGTCCACACGCGTGGTCGCGCAACTCGCGGGCGAAAGCCTGGTTGAGCGTGCTGCACCCGGTGAATATGTGATGGGGGCTGATGGGCGTTGGATGCAGAAGTAAAAGCAACATCAGATAAGAAAAATCCAGCCGCCCCGATTTGGGCGGCTTTTTCTTTGGTTCGCCTAGATGTGCGCTGTTAGGCTGATCCCATGGGACCGCTCTCAGAGCTGACAATGAATTGGCGCACCGCCATGATGATCATGGCGGTTCTACCCTTATGGATTTGTGGCGCTATTCTTCTCTTTCGCCGGGTTGAAGCGTCTGCAGCGCGCCCCTTCGGTCTATTTCTCATTCTCGCCAGCCTCGGTATGGGCCCACAGATTATTGGTTTTGCAGGCGCTTATCAGCTCTGGCCCTGGATTACGTTTTTCCCGCTTTTCTACGTAGATCTCTGGCTCGCACCACTGCTCATTCTTCACACGCATCGGCTTATCCGAAACACGCCGCTGGGATGGCGACGGTGGCTCTTCCTGCCTGCGGGTCTGCAGCTGATCTATTACTTTGGGGCCTTCCTGATCCCCGGTGATGGTCTCTTCGATACTCCTGCCAAATGGGCCTTTAATGATGCAGTCCATGAACCCATTATCGTCCCGGTAGAGAGCGTGATCGGGATTGGTCTGATGATCTTGGCCATTGTCTACATTTGGCAGGAGCGAAACACCTATCTGGCGTTTCTGGAGACCCATAGTTCTGCCGCGCGGGATTATGATCCTGTCTGGTTGCGCAATATTGTCATTGCCTTGATTGTGGCGGGAGTCATTTATGCAGGGTTGGAGCTGCGACCGCTCTTTGGAAGCATCAATTATGATGCGGACTTTCCGTATCAAGTCGGACTGATGGTGGTTCTGTCGTGGCTCGGACTGGACGCCGCTTGGCGGTTGACCTCGCCCTTTCCCAAAATCAGTGCCTCCCAAAGTCCGGCCTCAGGTTCAGATGATTTGGCAGATCGCGTGCTGGACCGGATGAAAGAAGATAGCTGGTATCTGGAGCCCCGCCTGTCTATCCGTGACGTCGCTCGGCGCATGGGGACGAATGAAAGCTATGTCAGCCGCGCGCTCAATCAATCGGACGGCTCTGGCACGAAAATGACTTTTAACCAGCATGTGAACCAGATGCGTGTGGAACATGCGCGTTCGCTTTTAACAGGTTCAACCGATCCCATCCTGTCTGTTGCGATGGAAAGCGGCTTTAACAGCAAAGCCACCTTCAACCGGGTCTTTCGGGATATGGTGGGTCAGACGCCCAGCCGATTCCGGAGGTCTCAAAATCCGTAAAGGCCTCATCGGGCGTATTTGACGCCCCAAAATCCGTAATGGGGCGATCCATAATCTGAACGCGTCCAAAAGCAGCCCATCACAACTGATGGACCTTTTTATGACACGTTTTTTAACTGCAACCGCATTGACGCTGACCGCTTGTCTCTCACCCCTGACTGTTCTCGCGAATGATACATCTGAGGCAACAGAGACTGCAGCCGCCACATCGATCCATCCGCTGGACGTAAGGCTCAGCCCCGAACAAGTCCGCGCCGATATCGCACTCGCCCACAACGCCTATGAAGACATTCACCCCGGCTATAAGCGCTTTACGGATAAAGCCGTCTTGGATGCCGCTTGGACAAACATCATCGAGCAAGCCGAGCGCCAGAATGGTTTGAGCGCGGGCGAGTTCTATCTGGCTCTGTCCGAGACACTGGCCTTAATCCGTTGCGACCATACCAAAGCCGAGTTGAGCCAGTCTTTGAAAGAGACGCGTAAAACAGACCCGACTTACCTGCCTTTAAGCTGGGATATGGTGGAAGGCCGTGCGATCCTGACCCAAGATGCCGCTGAAGGGCTGAAAGCAGGCGATGAAATTCTCAGCGTTGATGGCCGCACTATCACTGAGATGGCTGACGCGCTTTATAAATATATCCCCTTTGATGGCTATAATGACCATATCCGCGATACGGGCATCGCTTCATCCAGCGAATTTATGGGCGGAGCCGTGGATCACTTTGGGTCGATCCTGTGGGATGCTCCGGCGATGGCCAACCTGACGATTGCGCGGCCTGACGGATCGCAGGTGGGCGTGACCCTTGATCGGGTGAATTATTCAGAGTGGCTCGCCCTCCAAGCCGCGCCACCCCGTCTGAATTTTTCCGACGCGGTGAGCTTGGAAACAATTGGTGAGCGCGCAGCGATCCTGAATGTCGACACCTTCGTCAACTATCGAACACCCGTCGATCCTTACGACATTTACGACCCTATCTTTGAAATATTGAAGTCCGAGGGGCGCGACCAGCTGATTTTGGACTTACGCCGCAATGGTGGCGGATCGAATGATGCGGCAAATGCGCTGCTGTCCTACTTCATCGATAGTCCGCAGCGACTGACCACGGCGGAGCTTTTCGCAACGAACGACCATTCCGCTTACGAAGACTATATTCAGACGTGGAACAAACGCGCCATCAACCCACCACGGATCGCGTTTAAAAAACGCGACGATGGCTATCTGTCTCTCCGCACGTCCCTGTCAGACAGTATGGACCGGATCAAACCGTCCAAGTTCGGATTTGATGGCAAGCTGATCATCCTGACCAATCGGACCAATTCTTCTGGCAGCACAAATATTATCGCTGCGCTGGATCATTTGCGTGATGTAACTCTCATTGGTGAGAAAACCGGCGGAAACCCGACAGGCGCCACAGCAGGCACGATCTTCTTCCTGACCCTGCCTGAAAGTGGGTTTGTCCTTCGCATCCCGATTGTCCGCGCCGAGATCAACTCCGGTGATCGTCCGGATGGTGTCGGTCTGGTCCCAGACATTTTTGCGCCCGATACGGTTGAGAGTGTTCGGGCGGGGACAGACCCCGCGCTTGAAGCGGCTCTGGCGCTCTTTGAAGGCTGATTAATTGAAACACATTGGTTTAGGCGACGACGTTTGCGCGTCGTCGCCTATTGCCATGCGCGGCATGAGCTCTATGTGTCGGGTATGAGTACTGCCCCCAAACTGACGCCCTCTGGTCTCGCTGCGCTGCTTTGCGCCCGTATCTGTCACGATCTGGTCAGCCCGGTCGGCGCGCTTGGCACAGCCATCGAAATCCTGAACGATGAAGACAATGTCGACATGCACGAAGATGCGATGACGCTTGTCAAAAGTAGTTCGCGTCAAGCGGCAGCGAAACTGAAATTCCTGCGGCTCGCTTTCGGGGCTGGCGGGTCAGCACCCGGTGTCATTGCCATGAGTGAAATTAAGTCTCTGGTAGGCGATATGTTCGCCGACTCAAAACCCGAAATCATCTTCGAGACGGACGCTGACGGGATCGATAAGGCACGGGCACGGATCCTGCTGAATATGACAATGCTCGGCGTGCAGGCTGTCCCGCGCGGCGGTGAAGTTCGCATCATGACGGACGAAGACACGATTGAAGTCAAATCCAGCGGCCCGCGCGCCCGCCTCGATGAAACGGTGGATCAGGCCCTCAAAGGTCGCGCGCCAGAACATGGCTTTGACGGGCGATCCATCCAGCCCTTCTATACCAGTATGATGACCCGCGAGGCGGGCGGGCAAATGACGGCAGGCCTTGAGGATGAGCAGGTCTTTTTCCACGCCAATTTCAGCACGTAAGTTTCCTATCAAAAAACTGAGTTTCGGTCATTATTTAGGTCGGAATTAACCCTTTGCGTTCACAGGTCTGAGAGTTTCATCTCTCGCCAACGGATTTGTGCGACGCCTATGCGACCTAGACATCACCATACGGATGCACAGGCCAACCTGTCTTCAGACTTGAGCGGTTTCAGCGCGCCTCTGTCCAGCGATGTGGGTGATGACCTGACACGGTCTCGCCTGTTCTGTCTGAAAGCCGGTCAACAGATAACCGCCATTGTTGAAGCCAGCCGCGACACCCACCCCACAAACACGACACCCGCCCAAGGTCGCGATCCGATCTGGCTCTGCGAACGATTGGGCATCATTCAGCGCGAAGCCAAACGCGCGCGAGCCCGCGCCATCTATCGTAGCGCGCAGGACGTGCTGTCTCTCATTCAGCGGTGTAATGTCCATATGCCGATCAACTGGACCCGCGTGGATGGGCGTTTATTTGTGCTCAACAAGCTGCTGAACCAGTATGAAGAGGGCCTTCAGGAATTGGAGCGTGAGAGCCCGCCTGAGTTACTGATCCGTCCTGATTTGACTCTAGCTGATCCCAGCACAATCACGTTCGATCCGGTGCATGAAATCGCGAAAGAGACATTGGCGAGTCTCCTACCCCATGCGCGCGAGCAGGAACGCAACGCGTTAGAGCGGTTGATCCAGATTGATCCGACACCTGAAGTCGAGCCAGAAACGCTGATCGATCCTGTGGCTGAAGTGAAGTCGCAAGACGCCTCCCCAAAAGCCCCTGATCGGATTGAGTGGATGATGCCCGGCCTCGTTCAGGACCTGCTGGAAGTCGGTCGCGATTATGGAAAGCTCTTCTCTGTTTCGCATTCGTTAGATGATGTGCTTATCAAAACAGGAACTTCGGAGATCGTTCGCGAACGGATGTTTGACCGACTGAGCGACATTGTTCGCAGTGACCTTCCGCTCCAAGGTGTGGGTCGGCTCGACATTAGCGCGACAGAATCCGGATTGACCGTCAGCGGATCAGGCTTTGAGCCTGTCATGATGGCCTTGGACGAACGTGTCGCGCCCTCGCTGGAAGCGATTGCCGAAGAAATCGAGAAGCCTGCCTCTGATCCGACACGTCGCCCCGTACCGCGTATCACGGATAATGTTGAAGCCGACCTGCGCGCACAGCTCTCCGCCCTGATCACTGGACACACGGTTGAGGACGCCTAAACGATGGAACGGCGCTGCCTGATCATTGATCCGTCCAGCATGGTCCGCCGCGTGGCCGCACGCATAATCCGCGAACTTGGCTTGGACGCGCTGGACGCCAAAACGGGTCAGGAGGGTTTGGACGTCTGCGCAGACCGGATGCCCGACGCCATTATGATCGACTGGACCTTGCCCGATATGCAGGCGGACCAGTTCCTGAACGAGCTGGACGGTATTCTCGCCCGATCTAATGGCGTTCGCCCGAGCAGAAAATGACAGTCGGGCGCGCGCCATTAGATCGG
>JBCBGR010000050.1:0-12509 GCA_038526555.1 Pseudomonadota bacterium | reverse complement strand
TCAATTCAGGAAGCTCCCATCAGGTTTTCAGGCGGCTTCATCGATCTACCTTGCGGTATTCATTCTGAGAGCGGCACTGTCAGCATCGCGCGCATGGCTAGCTTTTAGCTTTATTGACGAGGTCACCCACTGCGGAAATCGCGGTTGCAACTTTTCTTATCCGATCAGCGACCGCTTCGGCATCCTTTCTGGCCTTACTCACAGCGTCATTAGCAGATTTGGCGGCCTTATAAGCCGCTTCGACCGCTGGACCATTGGCTTCAAGGACAGCACGACTGGCTTTTAGGTAAACAATCTCGGCCTTCTCGGCGTTTCTTAAAACGGACTGAACCTGAGCGAGGGTTGTCGAGTCTCTAAGGTCGACCCGTTTATTTTTCTCTGTATCGTTGAATACGCGACGGGCTTCTTCAAATCGTTCCTGAGCAGTACTGGCCATAATAAACCTTAGCCTCCATTTTCATCCGCGGCGCGGGCTGCGCGAAACTCGTTGAGTTGATCTGCGTATGCGTTCAGTTCGGCGAGCGCGAGATTGACTCTATCAAGATCAGAGGGGCTGAACTCGCTAAATCGACGATGAGCGTTTGAAAGCTGATCCAACCCTCGGATCGCGGCATTATAGGTCCCTTCCGCGATGACACGTCTGCGATGTGTTTGCGACAAAGCCACCGCCTCAACACTGGCTTTCAGGAGATCGCTTTTGCTGATCGTTTTCTCCGCATCACCCGATAAAGGCGCACCAACGGCATCGGCGAGTGACGCCAGAACGCTGGCGCGCGAGGTCACCCCATTTTTAATAAGGATGGCGCGGACCTCATTTTCCCGATTGGCCCAGTCTTGTAAGAACGCCACATAGACGGATTTTTCGGCCTTAAGTGCGTCACTTAAGGCGGCTGCCGCCTCACCAATAATCAAATTGGCCTCTTCCAAGCGTTGAGCCTGGTTCCGCCGCGCAACAATAGAAGAGACATTGGTCGCAATTTGTCCAAACGCGCGCGTCGTTAAACTCGCCGCTGGCGCTGCCGTTGAAGCTGCGTCGATATAGGTATTCACAGAGCTCGTTAGATTGTTCATCGCACCCGACAAATCAGCGGAGGCATCATATTCGGCCTCACGTTTTAAAGCGTCATAGGCTTTATTCAGCTGGTCTAGCGCATTTAACCGTAGCCGAAAGAGTGCTGCGATTTTATCCCGCTCCGCAATGATATCGTCAGAGGGCACCTGAGGTTCGCAGAATACGGGGTTAGCTTCGCAAACAAGAACCGTATTTTGAAAGGCCGTCATTTCTGTTTGACGGATCGTCGTGTCTGAAACGATCTGAATTTGTATTCTGAGCGCTGAGGTCGCATTTAAGCCAGAGTCAGCCAATCGAACCGCTTGATCGTTAGGAACCGAAACGCACCCGGTAAGAATGATTGCAGGAACGACCCAACTAAACCGCAACACACCACACCCCATTTTGCAATTAAGAGTAGCAAAACAAGAAAAGTTTTAAATGTCAAATAGTTTAAATTGGGACTCTAGCGCAGGTTGAAAGCAATCTACGTCGCAGCTTTGGCAACCTGCTCAGAGCGCTCCACATCTGACCGATAATGTTTGGCCGCAATCAGGTAGAAAATGCAGCTCATCGCATTCAGTGTCAGCAACCACATAAGCGCTCGCGCAATCGATCTTTGACCGAGTTCTTCGGAAAAAGCATCGGATAGAATTCCGAGTAAGAACGGACCGAGACCAATGCCGATAAGCGTCAAACACAAGAGCATGACAGCTGAACTCATCGAGCGCATCCGAGGTGGCACGAGTTCCTGCATGGCCGCATAGGAAATCGACGCATAAATCAGACCAAAGAAGCTCGGGATCGCATAGAGGGCATAAGCCGTCGTCTTGCTATCGGCGAGGAGAAATGCCGCTGCAAAGGGTAAGGCAATCAATGTTGTGGAGGCGATAATCCAAGGTCGCCAACGAAGATCCTTCGCCGACAAATGGTCGCACATACGACCGACTACGATTGCGCCGACACCTCCCACGCCTCCTACAAGAAGGCCAAGCGCGATGCCAAGTTCTCCCAATTCAACACCATGAACACGTATGAGATAAAGCGGTACGCCAGCCAGAAATGCGTTGGCCGACACACAAACAAATACGCCGCCTAACAGCATGAAAACCATGGCTTTTTGGGAAAGGAAAAAGCTCAATGTGTAGCTTAGAGAGGGAGCCTTTCCTGTATCCACAAGCTGATCGGCTTCGCCCCGCTTTGGTTCCTGAACGGTGAGCCAGAGGGTCAGGGCGAGCAATATTCCCGGGACTCCGGCAACAAAGAAACCAACCCGCCAGCCATACCTTTCTGCAATCAGGCCACCCAATATAAATCCGACGAGAATACCGAGGCTAATCCCCGTGGTGTAAATCCCGAGCGCAAAAGCCCGTTGACTGGCCGGGAATCGATCTGAAATCATGGACGTCGCTGGCGGTGTCCCTCCCGCTTCTCCAATTCCGACACCCATACGGGCCAGAGCGAGTTGCCAGAAATTTTGTGCAAATCCGGAGACCGCGGTCATGGCCGACCAGAGCGTCAGGGCAAAGGCAATGAGGTTTCGGCGATTACGCCGATCCGCCCAAGCCGCGAAAGGGATGCCTAGTGTCGCATAAAAGGCGGCGAAAAAGAGACCTGTCAGCAACCCGAGCTGCGTGTCGGACAGGTTGAATTCCTGCTTAATCGGCTCTTGCAGGATCACCATGACCTGCCGGTCGACATGGTTGAACGCATAGACCAGCGTCAGGATAAACAGAAGATACCAGCGATTATCAGAGCGCTTCATTATGGGGCCGCCTCTTCTATGTTCGCAACGCGCCGAATAGCGTCGATCACGGCGTCTGGAACTTCCGCGTGTGGGAGATGCCCTACGCCCTCAAGCGCAATTAGTTCAGCTTCAGGCATAGAATCCACGAACATGTCAGCATGGGCTGGCGGTAGAACGCGATCTTCGCTGCCCCATAGGATAAGCGTCGGAGCGGTAACATTCTGCATGTCATCCTGGGGGTCTGGTAAAGCAAATTGCGCGGCACGCGCGACAAAGGCTGCGCCCTGCCCTGCCATCAGATCACGATATTCGTTGACGCGGTCTTCGGTCAGCTTGGACGCGTCGCCGTACATGGCTTCCATCGCCGCCTGCACACCGGCCTTAGGGGCATTATTCAGATAGAAACGGAGCATGGCCGGGACTTCGGCCGGGACATCTGTCACGCCATTATGCGGCACGCCTCCGGGCGCGAGTAACACGAGGCCTTTGACTGCGTCGGGTTGCGTGGCCGCAAAGCGCCACGCCGCCAGACCGCCCAGAGAGTTACCCACGAGAACGGGCGTTTCAGCCCCTGTTTCAGTGATCAGATCCGCCACAAAAGTGACCAAAGCCTCATTGCTATAGTCGCCTTCAGGATCAGGCCCCGATAGGCCATGACCGGGGAGATCCGGCCTAATCACTCTGAAGTCCTGGTTGAGCTCTTCAACAAGACCCTCCCACGTATGCAGAGAATCCGTGAAGCCGTGAAGCAGGATAATGGATTGCGCATCGCTCGGTCCGCTTTCCCGGACGCGGATCGTCTGTCCGTCCAAATCCACAATTCGATCATCAGACCCAAAATATGGGCTTTGCGTCACATCGTCGGGAAGTTCTGCGCCTCCAGAACAGCCTGCCAGCATGACAAAGCCCGCAAAAGCGAGCGCCGATCGCAAAAAGCTCATGGCAAGTCCTTCAGAAAATCACGGATGGAGGCGAGTGACACGGCTTCATTGAGCATGGGCGCGTGACCGCGGCTGGGCACAGTCACGAGACGCGTATGCTCCCGCTCTTTTGCCATGCGTGAGGCTGTGACTTCGGAGAGGATATCGGAGGTTTCGCCACGAAGCACCAGCATCGGGTAGTCGGGACTACCTAAAAATAGAGGCCAAAGGTCTGGGGGCGCAGCCGTTGGATCGCTCTCGGCCAGGCCCTTCGAAATCGCAGGATCATAAGAGAACCGAACCCTGCCTTCATCTGTTAACTCACAAACCCGCCCCGCAAAGGCGAGCCAATCTGCGTCTGTAAATTCTGAAAAGATATCTGGGCCTTGCGCTTTGATCGCTTCGGCCGCGTCTTCCCAGTTCTCAAATTCATGGCTTTGTCCGACATACCCTCTGAGACGGGCAAGGCCTGCCGCTTCAATGTCTGGGCCAATATCGTTAATAATCGCGCCAGCAAAAAGATCGGGCTTCATCTGAGACAGGATGAAGGTCATCAACCCGCCCATCGATGTGCCGACGGAGATGACCTTTTCATGACCGAGCCCGTCCAAGAGGGTCAGCATGTCTTCGCAGTAACGATCCGGTCGATAATTGCTGGCATCAGGATCATAATCTGAGCGACCGCGCCCTCGCTGATCCACACTGATCACAGGCCGATCTGTGATGTGGCTGACTAAGTCGTGGAAATCAGCGGAATTCCGGCTGAGCCCATGCATACAGAGGAGCGGTAGCTTCCGACTCTCAGCCTCGTAAAGGCGTGCGTAGAGTTTCAAGCCATCGGAGGATGTGTAGTAATGGTCTTTGAAAGGCCTAGTCATATTCGACCTCGGCATAGATTTCACGAAGAGATCGCTTCAAGACCTTGCCGTTGGGATTTCGCGGGATTTCGTCAACGATTTTCACGTCCGCCACACGCTGCTGTTTTCCCAGGCGACCATTCGCCCAAAGCTTCAATCCAGCAGGATCACACGCGCCATTTTTAGGCGCGACGAGCGCCAACGGCGTTTCGCCCCATTTGCGGCTCTTCACGCCGATCACGGCAATATCAGCAACGTCTTCATGGGTGGCAAAGACGGCTTCGATATCTTGCGGATAGATGTTCTGCCCGCCTGACAGGATCATGTCTTTCTTGCGATCAACAACATAAAGATAGCCGTCCACATCTAGCTTGCCGATGTCTCCGGTGCGCAGCCAGTGATCACCCGATTCATCGACATAAAGCGCATCTTGCGTCGCATCTTCGCGGTTCAAATAACCCGGCATCACAAAACGGCTACGCATGACGATTTCGCCGCTTTGTTCGGGCTCGCAAAGCTGATCATCATCATCCAAAATGATGAGATCCGTGCCGGGAACAGGCAGCCCGCAGGACGCCATGCGCCCTTCCGCATTCTCAGGATCGAGCGTTGTAATAACGCCTTCGGTCAACCCGTAAAGCTCTGTAATTCCACAAGAAAAGCGCTCGAAAACCCGCTCGCGTAGTTCCGGGCGCAAAGGCGACCCAGCGCTCATAAGGTTTTTGACATGCGACGTATCAATGTCGGTTTCATGATCGACAAGCCGCTCATAAAGGATCGGGACCATCGCTAGATGCGTCACATGTTGATCGCGAATATAGCTCCAAATCGTCTCCGCGTCAGGCTTTGGGGAGATGATCAAACACCCGCCGGGCATCAGCGCGGACAGCATCCCGACCCATGTGATGTTACTATAAAGGCCGATCGTCGCCATGAACCGCGACTGCGTATCGTAACGCAGCGCGAGCCCCATATCGTAGGCGTAGTCCAACCGTCCCTGATGCGTTTGGACAATGCCCTTGGGCTGCCCCGTCGTCCCCGACGAATAGATGATATTGAGAATATCATCAGGCTGCACTTGGACATTGGGTTCCTCTTCAGACTGGTTGTCCCGCCAGGCCTCATAAGACACCCAACCCGGCATGTCTGCGTCACAGACTCTCAAGCTTGGAGCGTCATCGCCGAGCGCGTCGAGCACGTTTGAAATCCGTTCGACATAAGGTGCGCTCACAAAAATACCGCGCGCTTCACAGTCGCGGATCATGGCCTGGATAGCCTCATCACCGACCGATAAGTTGATGGGCGCAGAGGCCACGCCGGCTTTCATGAGGCCATACAAAACCTCAGCCATGGCCTGGCCGTTATCCATAAAGACAACCGCCCGATCACCGCGTGAAACACTACCCGCGTGCAAACCATTCGCGACCTGATTAAGCCTTGCATTGAACGCCCGCCAGCTCAGCGTTTCACCGTTAGCGATGAGCGCTGGACGCTCTGATCGCCACTTCGAATGCAGACGAAAGTAATCCGGCAGTAGCGGTTTCGCGGCGCTGATCATCGGATTGCAGCTTTCTTTGCCTGCGAAGGCAATCCGCGTTTGACGACCCTAAGATTGCTACGCATAGTTATATCAAGGGAAGTTTCTTGAGAGGCCGCATGCCGGAGAAAGGCGAACGCAAAAAACGTATTTTGGATGCGTCCGAGCGCCTGTTTGCTGAGCATAGTTATGACGGCGTGACGCTGCGCCAAATCGCCAAAATGGCGGATGTTGATGTCGCGCTGACCCATTATCATTTCGGCAGCAAAGACGGACTGTTTCGTGCCGTCTTTGAACGTCGCGCGATTATTCTGAACGAAGCCCGACATGATGCGCTTGAAGCCTGCCTGGCAAAAGCCGCCCCCGATGCGCCGAAACTGGATGACATTATCGAGGCTTATCTGCGCCCCTTGGGCGATATTCAGGGATCGGCGGATGATGGCTGGCGGCATTATCTGTCCCTTGTGGCGTGGGTGAACAGTTCGACCGAATGGGGCAGCGAACTGATGAGCGAGTATTTCAACCCCTTCGTTCAACGCTTTATCGATGCTTTGCGGAAGGCTCTGCCAGACGCTGACGAAGAAGCACTGCATTGGGGTTACCAATTCATGTCCGGCGCCCTGACCCTGACTTTCGCGGATACGGGGCGTATGGACCAATTGTCGGATGGGCGCGCATCCTCGTCTCAAACAGCCACGGGATATGATCACATGATCCCGTTTATTGCGGCTGGTTTTCAACGGATCTGCGCGCCCTCCACCTATTAGTAGTTAAAGACGAGCGAGGCTGTGATAGTCGCCGGCGCGCGGTAGAAGGCGGAGTAAGCCCCATCTACGCCGAGCTGTGACGGTGTCACGAAATTATAGGCCGCAACACGCGCGCGCTCATCCGTCAGGTTACGCCCAAATACTCCGAACTCCCAACGACCACTGGCCGAGACAAAATTCGCACCGAGATCAAAGGTCGTGTAGGCGTCCGGATCGAGCGCAGGACCGCCTTGCGGGAAGACCGCGCTGGTGCCCGCAGCAAAGCCGGGATTGGCGACGTTAAACAGGAAATATTCGTCACGATAATTGGCTGAGCCTGTGATTGTCAGATCCCCATAATCGCCGAGATCATTGTTCCAGACAAAGCCGAGACGCGCTGTCCATTCCGGCGTATTCTGCGTAACAAACTCATCTGCAATGTTCACACCCGCAGAGAGGATTTCCTCGATGTCAGCGTCAATATAACCGACAGCAGAACTAAAGGTCAGATTGTCAGAGACGCGTAAGCTCCCTTCAAATTCCACACCCAGATATTCGGAAGACCCCGCATTGAAGACGGAAGAAACGAATGTATCATTCGTGCCGTCACCATCGGCATCGACGCCTTCTTGAACCGTGATCTGTTGATCCGTGTAGTCAGCCATGAAGCCAGCCACGCTGTAGGTCAGACGGTTATCAAACGCCGTGCCTTTCAGGCCGATCTCGTAGCTGTCGACCAACTCAGGCGCGAAGCCCTCCCGTGTTGCCCCAGTTGGATCAAGGTCTTCACGCGCCCGTGGGTCGAAACCACCGGCCTTAAAGCCTTGTGAGAATGACGCGTAGATATTGGTTTCGGGTGTCAGTTCATAGGAGAGTGCAATGCGTGGTGTGAACTCTTCGTCTTCCCGCTCAAGCCCCTCAAAGCCCGTCTGTGTGGCGAGGAAAAGAGACCCGGTATTCGCGGCATCAAATGAACCGGAGCCCAGACCCAACCAGACCTCTCGAGTCACATCTGCAACGGTCTTGTCGCGTGTGAAGCGCGCACCCAACGATACATCAAATCGGTCCGTCACAGCATAAGTAAAGTCCGCATAGGCAGCGAGGTTCTCTTTGGTCTGATCACCTGCTTGGAAGATCGTCAGGCCCAATCCGCCGAGAACAACGTCGAAAGCACCAGACGCTTCACCGTCGAGATAGTAGAGGCCTGCAATCCCTGAGAGACGATCGCTATTATAGATCAGCTGAAGTTCCTGGCTGAACTGGCTGTCGTCATAGAAAGCGGGCACATCAAAATCAGGCTGCGGCAGCGCGTCAAAGTCGATCGGTGTGACGGTCTCGCCCTCCCGGTAAGCCGTAATGGATTTCAATGTGATCGCGTCATTAACGTCCCACGTCCCTGTAAACGAGATGCCTTCCGTTTTGACTTCATTATCGTCGCCAATTCCCGCGCGCGTGTCATATTCGTTAGAAGTCACAGGCAGAGCACCATCGGCACTCGGCAGCAAGCGGTGACCATGCTTCGCATTACTGTCGTCTTCAGTCATGTCGAGGGCGAGGCGGAAGTCGAGCGTCTCAGTCGGTTTCCACTGCGCTGACAGACGACCTGCGAGAATATCTTTGTCGTAGTGCTCTGCACCCGTGTTCAGGTTCTCACCGAAACCATCACGCTGATAGTTCGCGATCGCACCGCCAATTGCGAATGTGTCGGTGATCGGCACTGAACCAGAAACGATCTGGTCGAACTGCCCATAATTACCGACATTCACGCGTGCGCGCAGGGTTGGCGCGTCGAAATTCAGGTCCTTCGTGACATATTTGATCGCGCCACCGATGGTGTTGCGTCCGTAAAGCGTACCCTGTGGGCCGCGCAGAACCTCAATCCGCTCCACATCAAAAATGTCGAGCACCGCGCCCTGCGGACGGGCGATATAGACGTCATCAACATAGATACCGACGCCCGGCTCAAAGCCCCAGAGCGGGTCTTGCTGACCGACACCACGAATGAAAGCGATGAGTGTTGAGTTAGAGCCGCGTGCGACTTCGACCGTCGCATTTGGTGTGAATTTCTGGATATCCGTGATGTCAACCGCACCTGTGCTCTCAAGAAGATCTCCGCTCACGGCTGTCACAGAAATCGGAACGTCCAGAATATTCTGAGCGCGACGTTGCGCGGTGACGATGATCTCATCATCACTCGCCGCACTTTGTGCCAGCGCGATCGTTGGGCCTGTCAGAGAGCTTAGAACGGCCGCAGAGGCACACAGAAGGAAACGTTTGATCATTAGAATATCCCCATGTTGTGAATTTCAACACTTGTTTAGTTTGAACGCTTGTTGAGGAACACTCATTTATTGTCAATAGGGTTCTGAACAGGGGGAATTGTTTGCACACTGAGTGTTGCAAAAAAACACAGGCAGCTGGAAAATATCTTTGTTTTCTATGAGTTACGCTTTGACAGCGTGGTCACACGATTAACGCGGAACGGCCGTTCCATAGAGGGATGCCCAATACTGACCGATTTGTCTGGCGTTATGGATATAACGAATTTGAGCGCGTTCTTTAACGCCGGGACCATCAGGACTCGCAGAATCCAGGATGAGAGTCGGGCAGTTCCACTGCCCTTCCCCAAGCTGGGACACTAACCCTGCACGCGGATGCTCGATCGTCTCATAGACAATCGTCACTGTCTCTTTGAGGGCTGGGTAATAAGCCAGCAGGCCCCAAATCTCGGCACATTCCGGGCAGTATTGATGCTGGCCGTTATCCTTGAAGCCCGGAGGGAGCAGATATAGCATATCCCGGCTCATTCAGGTTCAGCTTCCAAACTATCCAGAATGAAGTTGCCTAGCGACGGGAAGAGACGTTCCAGAGAGGCAAACTCGACAAACCGAAATTTCAGCTCAGACTTAAAGGTCTGTCCGAAGCCGCTCTCAAGGGAGAGCGTGGCTGGCAGCACGCCGTTCTCCGAATTCGGCGTCCAATCGTCTGAGCCATACATGCCAAACAGGAAACAGTGGATTCCGGCAGAGGACTGACCCGGATGCAACATGGGCCGGAAATCGAACGGGTCCGGACCGGGCCGCATTACAGGCAAGTGCTGAATATCCGCGCTGGAGACTTCAAACTCTGGCGGCGGAACGTCATAGAGCGACGATTCTGCCACCTTTCGGTTGCGCAAACGGATTTTCAGCTCGGCATCCGCGATTGATGTGGGTCGGCGGCCAATATTACTCCGCCCAATATAGCCAACCACGACGTAACGCCGAACTTCCGGATTGCCATTCGGATCAGCCATTTCTGACCAATACATCCAGTCATCATCATAGACGGGGTCAACCCGAATATCGGCTTTGTCGGTCCGGTAATTCTGAAAAACGGATGCGCCGTTAATCAGGCTGAGTAGTGCAATGGCGGCAATGAGTATTGGTTGCCAGTCGAATCCTTCGAGCATGGTCTCCCCACAAATCTATGCTAGATACGGTTTCAGTTTCTCAATCATCTCTTTCGGTGCGCGTCTGGGTCGGCCGTCCAGATCAATACAGGCGGCCTCGCTATCAGCGGTCAGAATCACACCACTTTGCCGTTCAATGCGCTGACTGACAAGCAATCTCGCACCCTTGAAGACGTCATAGGTTGTGATGACCGATAAAACATCGTCGATCCGCGCGCTGCTGCGATAGTCCAGATTGATCTTACGGATCACAAACGCCAGTGGCGGGTCCCGTTCCAGCAGCTCTGCATGACCAATCCCGGCAAGACGAAAGAAGCTGGACCGCGCCCGTTCCAGAAAACGCAGATAGTTCGCGTAGTAAACAACTCCAGAAAAGTCCGTATCTTCGTAGAAAACACGGATCGGGAAATGATGCTCACGACCATCAAAATAGCCCAGCGGCGGACGATCACGCTCTGGAATGGCGGCGTCTTCAGCTTTCATGGTCGCTCCCTCGCTTGTCGACATGCCGCGCCCAGATCCAGAAGCCAAGGCAGGCCAAGGCAAAAAACCCAGCGATCTGCAGGATGGAAAAGGGCGGCGCGCCACCCGCAATCAAAATCGGAAAGACCACCAGCATCACAACAAAGACCACGACACCCATGGCCGGTCCGAGAACACGGTGCATGGCGTAATGAACAGCGCTTGGCGGGGCGCGTTCATCGTCGCTGAGCGGGGCATCAGGATCACCTTCAGTCATCGCCCTCACCGCTAAACAAATCACCTGTGGGAAGCTGCTGTGGGGCGGGTAATCCAATATGGGCGTAGGCATGAGGCGTGGCCACGCGCCCGCGAGGCGTTCGCATCAAAAAACCCTGCTGGATCAAATAGGGCTCGATCACATCTTCCAGCGCGTCTCTGGCTTCGGCCAAAGCAGCACCCAATGTCTCCACACCGACAGGCCCGCCCCCAAACATCTCGCATAGCGCGCGTAGATAACGCATATCCTGCGCATCCAGCCCCAGATGATCGACACCAAGCTTGGTCAGCGCCGCATCCGCGCCTTGCGCGTCTACCACTGATAAGCCCTCATGCTCGGTCAGATCCCGCACGCGGCGCAATAACCGCCCAGCAACCCGCGGGGTCCCGCGCGCGCGACCCGCGATCTCAGCGGCACCATCTTCCGTCATTTGAAGACCCAGTTTCCCAGCGGCACGGGCTACAATGTCTGTCAGGTCTTCCTTGGAATAGAATTCCAGGCGAACCGGAATGCCGAAGCGGTCTCTAAGGGGCGTTGCGAGCAACCCGGCCCGTGTGGTCGCCCCGATGAGCGTGAAAGGTGATAGGTCAATCTTGATCGACCGAGCGGCAGGTCCTTCCCCAATGATCAGGTCCAGCTCATAATCCTCCATCGCCGGATAGAGGACTTCTTCGACGACAGGGTTTAGTCGATGAATTTCGTCAATGAACAGCACATCATTGGGTTCAAGATTCGTCAGAAGCGCTGCCAGATCGCCCGCCTTACTGATAATTGGGCCCGAGGTTGCACGGAAGTTGACGCCTAATTCTCGCGCGACAATCTGCGACAAGGTGGTTTTTCCGAGTCCCGGCGGACCCGAAAGCAAGAGATGGTCCAGCGGTTCCCCGCGTCGGCGCGCGGCTTCCACATAGACTTTCAAATTCGCAATCGCGGCTTGTTGACCGCGAAAATCCGCAAAGGTGAGCGGGCGCAAGGCCCGGTCGCGGGCATCGCCAACTTGTGGCTCAGAGGATGTCAGACGATCTGCTTCCACCTATGACCCCAAGGCCTTCAGTGCCGCTTTGACCAGATCATCAAGCGGGGGATCATCCGAGAAGGTCCCATAGGCTTCTGCCACGGCGCGCAAAGCGTCTGACTGGCCAATCCCAAGATTAGCCAGCGCACTGATGGCATCGTTGCGCAGCTGCATATCTGATAAGCCTTCATTGCGCGCGGCTGCACTGACAGGATCAGAGGTTGGTGCAGTGAAAGCTGATGTAAATCCGCGACCCACGGGTGGTGGCTTGCCAGACAGTTCCGTGGCGATGCGAGTCGCAAGCTTTGGCCCGACACCGGATGCCCGCGCAAAAGCTGTTTTGTCTTCGAGCGCGGCGGCGCTCATCACTTCGCCAGGCGTTAGAATATCCAGTATCGCTAACGCCGCTTTCGGACCGACTCCCTGAACTGCTTGTAAGCGCTCAA
>JBCBGR010000049.1:0-12605 GCA_038526555.1 Pseudomonadota bacterium | reverse complement strand
ATAGGTGCGCGTCATTTGCCATCCAGCCGCACGACAGAGGCTCTCCATCCGTTCCGGTGTAAATTTGCGCGAATTCTCCGTATGGATGGTTTCGCTCTGTTCGAAATTTACAAGTGTGGAGCCAATCCGAACAGATTGCGCCTTTTGCGAGACCAGATGCATTTCAATGCGCGAGTCTTCTGCGTTCCATCGCGCTTCATGTCGGAACGCCTGCAAATCAAAGGTCCCGCCCAATTCTCGATTAATCCGGCGCAGTAGGTTCAGGTTAAACGCGGCCGTGACGCCTTGCGCATCATCATAGGCGGGGATCAGGGTCGAGAGCGGTTTCACGCGATCATAGCCAAGAATGAAGAGGGCGTCTGGCCCTAAGGCTTTGCGGGCATTGCTCAGAAAGCGGTGAATGTCATCATCTGAGAGATTGCCAATCGTGGAGCCTGGGAAGAACCCTATACGTGGGCCTGAATGAGCGGGCAGATCCGGCACGGATAAAAAATCGCTGACAACAGGCCGAACCGATAGATCAGGATAATCACGACGCAATTGATCGGCTGTTTGCAGAAGAAAATCTTCGGACACATCAATCGGGATGTAAGCGTTTAAGTTACTGATTGAATTCAGTAAAATACGTGTTTTGACCGAAGCGCCTGCCCCATATTCAATAAGCTGAGCGTTCTGTCCGATTTGCGTAGCGAGCTCGTCTGCAATGTCTGTCAGAATCTGTGTTTCTGTCCGCGTGAGATAATATTCGGGGAGCTGTGTAATCTGCTCAAACAGTTCTGAACCATGCGCGTCGTAGAGCCAGACACAGGGCAGCGTCTTCTGCGGTTGTGCGAGTCCTGCAAGAATATCGTCTAGAAAATCAGATGTGGGCAGGGCTATATCTACTGTCGCGGCTGAAGAGAGGGTCATGTGTGTGCCATCTTAAAGATCGCGGGCGAGGCGGAGGCCTGAGAACTGCCAACGCTTATCGGGATGAAAAAAGTTTCGGTATGTCGCGCGGATGTGGCCCTCTGGCGTCACGCAGGACCCGCCGCGTAGCACGCTCTGCCCGCTCATAAACTTCCCATTATATTCGCCAACTGCGCCCTTAGCAGGACGAAAACCCGGATAGGGTTTGAACGCGCTGGCCGTCCATTCCCAAACATCACCAAAGAGATCGCTTAACGTATCACCGCTTTGTTTTAGCGGTCGTAGAGCTTCGCTGCCAATCAGGTTACCGCTGACGGGTTGGTGTTGAGCGGCATATTCCCATTCCGATTCCAAGGGCAGTCGTGCCCCTTCACACCCCTCCAGATGATCCGTGGCCCAGCTGGCAAAGGCGTTGGCTTCATAATGGCTGACGTGACAAACAGGGGCGGATGGGTCGACGGGCTGCCAGCCCTGCAGCGTCATGGTGGACCAACCGTCGTCGGATTTTTCCCAATAAAGCGGAGCAAACCAACCTCGCTCTTGCGCGCAAGCCCAACCATCGGACAGCCAGTAGGTGGGCGTTTGATAGCCGCCCGCGTCTATGAATTGCAGCCATTCGCCATTTGTCACCGCTCGATTGGCGAGCGCGAAGGATCGGAGCAGGACCTCATGGCGCGGTCCTTCGCAGTCAAAGGCGAAGCCATCACCGTCATGTCCGATTTGAACAATGCCGGGATTGTCGAAGTCAGACCATGTTAAGGGCGCTGTCGATGATGTCGATTTCTCGTAACCCACTGAATAGGATGACTTTATCGGGTTTCGCGAGAAGAGGTGGAGTAGGTCCGTGAGCAGCAATTCTTGATGTTGTTGCTCATGGTGCAGGCCCAATTCAATCAATGCATAGAGTTCTGTTCCCCACCCAATATCAGATAGGACGTCTGCCATGCGGGTATCGACATTGGCGCGATAATCTAAGATCGTGCCCAGCGTTGGACGGGTCAGCAGACCCCGTTCGGGACGAGCATGTCGTGCGCCCACTGCATCATAGTAAGAGTTGAACAGATATTGGAATTTCGGATCGAACCGCTCCGATTGTCCAAATGCGCCGCAGAGGACGAATTCTTCGAAGAACCAGGTCGTGTGCGCGAGATGCCATTTGGCAGGGCTCGCATCATCCATGGATTGCGCGGTGCAGTCGGCATCTGACAGGCCATTGATCAGCGCGACGGATTGCGCGCGAACCTCTCGATACGCCTCTAGCAGGGATGACGCCGTCCCGGCCTGAACATGAGGCGTCGCCGTCATTGTCCTGTCGGGACTATCTGAGATGGCATCCATGACCTTCACCTAGACAGGCGCGGTTTAAAAACAACGGTTTGGGCTAAGGTTTCACCAATTCGTCTTATTTTCCGACACAAAATTGACTGAAGATACGATCAAAGACTTCTTCAATGTCGCTTCGCCCCGCCAATTCATCAATGGCGCGGAGCGCGGCGCGAATATCTTCACCGGATAATTCAGGGGCAATGCCGAGATGGGTGATGGCGGATTGCGTGGCCGTTAGCGCGCGTCTGGCGCAATCGGCATGGCGGCTGCGGGTCAGACCTGCGGGTTCGCCGCCTGTGAAGCGGCTTTGGATAATATGACTGAGCCGCTCCAGCAGCCGATCTAACCCTGTACCGTCTAGTGCATTGATTTCATTCTCATTCGAGACGCTGTCCACATTATCCAGGACGATATCACCCTCGCGCAGAAGCGTTGAATAAGTCTCATCCTGCGTTTCGCGCCGCAGCAGAATGCGCAAATGCGCGTCTTCGGCGCGTCTCAGGGCACGTCTGACCCCTTCGGCTTCAATCGCGTCTTCCGTTTCGCGGAGACCCGCCGTGTCTGAAACGGTCACTGGAATGCCGGACAGGACCATCTGCGCTTCAACAATATCGCGGGTTGTTCCGGCTTGAGGCGAGGTGATGGCGACATCGCGCCCGACAAGCTGATTCAGCAAGGTCGATTTCCCCGCATTGGGCGCGCCGATGATAGCAATATCGATCCCGTCCCGGATGGCCTGGCCTTGATCGGCGCGAGCGAGGGCGCATTCCATATTCGCGATTACGCGATCCAGATGCGGACGGGCGGCGTGAGAGAGCGCGTCCGGCACATCTGCCTCGTCGGCAAAATCGATCTCCCCTTCAATCTGGGCGAGGGCGTCTAAGAGTCCTTCCCGCCAGCCTTCATAAGTCTCGCGCAACTGGCCATCCATTTGACGCAAAGCTTGCTGTCGCTGAGCGGAACTTTGCGCATCAATCAGGTCCGCGAGCCCTTCCGCTTCGGTCAGATCCATCCGGCCATTTTCAACAGCGCGGCGGGTAAACTCGCCGGCGCGGGCTTGGCGTAATCCGATGGAAAGCAACGCGTTGGAAATCGCTTCAATAACAGCGAAGGAGCCATGACATTGTAGTTCCACCACATCTTCGCCGGTAAAACTATTGGGGCCAGGGAAATAGAGAACCAGCGCTTCGTCAATCGGCTCATTCTCATAAGACAAAGTGCGGAGGCTCGCTCGCCGCACGGGCAGGGTGCGCGCGCTCGACAATAAACACGCCGCCTCATAGGCCCCGGACCCCGACAGACGGATTACAGCCACGCCGGCACGCCCGGGGGCAGTAGAGAGGGCGAAAACCGTGTCGCCAAACTGTGTTTTGACAGCCATATCCAGCGCCTTATAGCGCATGCCCATGAACGCCAAGCTTCTCTCTCCGTTGACCCTCCTTGCAGCCCTGTCTCTTTCAGCCTGCGTTAATGCGATCCCACAAGCGCCGTCACCTTTTGCGGAGATGGACCGCTTACCTCCAATCCGCGCGACCCTGGCCTGTTTGCCGGATGAGGCCGCTCTAGTCGCCGCGCACCGCATGACCGCAGAAGCGCTGAATGATCCTGAAAATTCACTCAGTTCGCTTCAGCGTCTGATCGATCATGGGACGATGATGGCCGAAGTGGATATCGCGTCGATCGCAGACGGAACACCGATTCTGTTTCACGACGGCGTGTGGGACGAACATGCCTCAACCACGGGTCCGGTTGTCACAACGTCGCCAGAAAAGTTCGAACGGTTGCGTCTGAAAGACAAAGACGGGCGTGTGGGCGGCGAGCCTGTGCCGACGCTTTCCGATTTGCTCGATGTCTCCAAAGACCGGATTTATATTGAGCTCGACCTCAAAAGTTCCGCCAATCTGGGTCAGGTCATCACGCTGGTGCGCGAACGCGACATGGTGGATCAAGTATTATTGATTGCGAGCACGGACGCGGAAGCCGCTCTCTTCCAAGAAGAATATGGCGATGAGTTTTTACTCTCACTGTCAGAGGCGAACTCCACCTCACCGGCTCAAGGCATCTGGATTGGAGAAGGCTGGCAAGAGAGCGCAGCCGCCCAAGTTTCACCAGAACATTATGTCATTGGTGCGCAATGGCAGTTGGAAACCTCCAAACTCCCCGCTGCGGCTGACGCACTCGACATTCTCGTCACGCGACAGGCGACGCTTTACCCAGCGGTGGTTGGATTGACAGACGCGGACACATTCCGCGCTTGCCTACAAGAGGCCCTTCCAAACTAACTCTCAGACGGAGTCATGTGGAAGACTCGCTGCGGGAAGGGGATCTCGATCCCCGCCGCATCGAGCGCGCGTTTCACGTCCATCCGGAGTTGGCTGGTGCGCGTGAGCCAGTCATTCCCCGGCAACCAGACCCGGCAAGACAGATCAATCGCGCTATCACCAAAACCCATCACATAGACTTCGGGCGGTGTCGGCGCGCCGCCCCCACTTTCCTGATAAGGGATGGCATCGGCTTGTCGGGCTAAAACATCGAGCAGGATCGTTTTCGCTTGGTCCAGGTCTGTGTCATAGCCGACGCCAATATCCACAATCGCTTTCCTTTGGGCGTGGCGTCCGAAGTTTTGGACCCGGTTTCCCCAGATCAGGCTGTTCGGTAGGTAAACCGCAATATTCTCCACCGTGCGGATCGTGGAGGTGAACAGGCCAATTTCTTCAACGGACCCCATTGTGCTGCCGCCAATATCGACAAAATCACCGACTTTAAGCGGTCGCAGGATCAGCAGCATGACCCCAGCGGCGATATTGGAAAGTGTATCGCGGAGCGCCAGACCAATGGCAAGACCAGCGGCGCCAAAGACAGCGACAAGCGCCGTGGCCGGGACGCCGAGTTTGATCAGCACCGCATAAAGCGTCATCGCCAGAATAACGTAGAAAACAACGCTCGCAATCACGGGGCGGAGCGTGGCGTCGAGGTGACTGCCGCCAAATTTGGATCGTCGTAGCCGTTTGGACAGACGTCGACCGATAAAAATTCCGACAATCAGGATCAGTAGCGCTGAGAGAAGATTTCCGCCGAGCGTCAGCAAAAATGGGAACTGCTCTTCGGCGAGGTTCCAATAATCCGCGATCATATCCATCGATAATTTCCTTTACGCGGCCCGGCGACGGGCGGCAAAGCGAGCGAGACCGAAAAGCAAGCGTTCTGTCAGGGCTTCGGCAGGTGCACCTGTGCTTTTAAGTTGGCGTTCTACTGTCTGGCATTGGGACAAGGCGGACCGCAAAGCGCGCCCATTCCAGCGATTGAGCGTCGCGACAAACCCGTCTTCCTGCATGCGGAAAACGGGCGGGCGTAAGCTTCGTGTGGCGGATAGGGCGCTCTCACCCCGATCCATATGTGCACTGGCTTCGCAGAGGCGCAAAATGTGGCGCTGCAGCGCAAAATGAATCGCGACCGGGCTGGTCTTGGCTTCAACCGCACGGCGATAGCGTGCGTCGAGACTATCCATTCGGCCAAACATGGCATCTTGAATAATCGGATCAATAGCGGACGCCTGCGCGCCCGCCGCAACGGCGCGAATGTCTTCGACGGTGACGCGCGCGCCGTCTTCCGCGCCATACCCTTTATAAAGCGCCATTTTCTCAATCTCGCCTTCTGCCAGGGCATGATCGCCTTCCAGCAGAGGAATCCAGAGGTCGAGCGCGTCGGGAGAGATGCCGATGCCGAGTTCTTGCAGTTTTGATTGAATCTGCTGTCGGCGATCCCGCGCGCCCATGGGGTAGCAGCCCAGCGCCGCGATATTCTTGGCCGCTTCCGCTGCTTTGCGGATGGCGGACCGGGTCGAAAGATCGCCCGCTTCGATAACGAGTTTGGCTTCGACTCGCGACGGATCCGCATCAATCTCCTTTAGGATTTTGGAAATGGCGGCACCGGAGCGCTCATGATCGAGCCGCAGTCGCACCAACCGCGTCCCGCCGAGCAGGCTCATCGCGCTCATCTCGTCCATCAGGCGCGCCGGATCCGTCACCAGATCATCAGCCGTCAGCACTGTCGCGCCAAAGGCGGGATCAATGTCGGGTGCGAGTGTTGTGATGAGCGCCGCCGCGCGCGCTTTGACCAGTCCGCGATCTGGCCCAAAGAGCAACGCCCCGACAATATTATGCGGTGGCTGAGACAGAAACTGGTTTTGGCGGGCGCCCGTGACTTTCACGACGTTTCAAGCCCTATGGCTGGGAGGTCGGTTTGATTTGGGCAAGTTCAAGCGAGACTTGCTGGATCAACTCATCCGCGACCACGCGGGCGGCGCGCTCTGTCGCCTGATCAGACGTGACTTGCAGACGGTAAGGATCCCGATCGGCAGAATAGGTGGCGACGCTGCGCGCCTGCCCGGACGCGATCTGTTTGCCATCCGAGCGCTGGATCAAACGCCACCGCGCGGTGACCACACCGTCAAATCGGGTCGCAAAGTCCTGACCTGTTAGACCAATACCAATGCGCTGCGATCCGGGCGTAACCACAAGCCGATATTTGGGAGAGGCGGATGTCGAAATCCGGTCTTCCAATCGCTTTTCGATGAGGAAGCCAGCGAGGCGGTCATTCTCATCGGAGCCGCTCCCAACGTCGAGCGCCAAATCGGAAAAGGTCGCTTGGCCCGCCGATGTGGCGTGCATGGGTTCAAAGCCGACACAGGCGGACAGGGCGGTCACGCCTAACGTGGCAGACAGTGCGAACAGGGTTGTCGAAACGAGTGATCTCATTGCGCCACTATATTCACAATCCGACCGGGAACTACAATGATCTTTCGGACAGTAAGTCCTTCTAGTGTGCGGGCGACATTCGGCTCTTCAAGCGCCAGCGCCTCCACCGCATCTTTGGGTAGGTCTTTGGCCACGGAAATCTCGCCGCGTCGTTTGCCATTCACCTGAATGGGCAAGGTGATCTCATCCTCAACCAGCATCGCGGGATCGACTTCTGGCCAGGGGGCCGTCGCGCACAAGCTGTCTCCCCCCAAAGTCGCCCAGCACTCCTCGGCCAGATGTGGCATGAAAGGCGCGATGGACCGGATCAGGATGCCGAGCGCCTCCATCCGGACCGCATCTTGGGCTTCATATTTGGAAAGCGCGTTGGTCAGCTCATAGATTTGCGCGACGGATGTGTTGAAGCGGAAAGCCTCAATCCCGGCTGTGATTCTCTCCAGTGCCTTATGCGCGGCCCGGCGTAAGGCGAGGGCGTCGCCTTTGGCGGATGAGTCGCTGGAAAGCGGACCATGATCGGGCACGTCTGTCCCTTGGACAATCCGCCAGACTTTCTTCTGGAAGTTCCACGCGCCGCGTACGCCGTCTTCCGACCATTCGACATCGCGTTCGGGTGGAGAGTCGCTTAGCACGAACCAGCGCGCGACATCCGCGCCATAGGTCTCGATAATGTCATTCGGATCGACGACATTTTTCTTCGACTTGGACATTTTGATCACGTCGCCTTTGGTGACGACTTTCTTCGTATCCATGCGGATGAGCATATTGCCGTCTTCGACCACCTCAGCAGGCAAGACATAGTCGCCGTCTTCATCTGTGAAGACGGCATGCGTGACCATGCCTTGTGTGAAGAGGCCGTCAAATGGCTCTCCGCTCGGCAAATCGATCAGACCGCAATCACGAAGACCCCGTGTGAAGAAGCGGGAGTAGAGCAGGTGCAGCACGGCATGTTCGACGCCGCCGACATATTGATCGACAGGGAGCCAGCTGGAGGCGGCGTCCTTGTTGAAGGGCGATCCGTCCTTCCCGGCAAACTTCGCAAAATACCAGGACGAGTCCGCAAACGTATCGAGTGTATCGGTTTCCCGCGTCGCCTCACCCCCGCATTTTGGGCAGGTACAATGCTTGAAGGTGGGATGACGGTCGAGCGGATTACCGGGACTATCAAATTCAATGTCGTAGGGCAGTTCCACGGGTAGCTGATCTTCCGGCACAGGCACCGCCCCGCAAGTTGGGCAATGAATGACCGGGATCGGGCAACCCCAATAACGCTGACGGCTAACGCCCCAATCGCGCAGGCGATATTGGGTGGTGCCTTTGCCTTGGCCCATCTCTTCGATCTTGGCGATCGCGGCGGCAATCGCGTTCGTTTTGGAGAGGCCATTCAGGAAATCAGAATTATAAAGCGTGCCTTCGCCCACATAGGCCTCAGTCTCGATGGCAAATGTGTCCGCGCTCTCGCCTTCGGGGAGCAGAACCGGCGTCACGGGCAGATCATATTTGCGGGCAAAGTCCAGGTCGCGCTGATCATGGGCGGGTTGTCCGAAGACTGCCCCTGTACCGTAACCCATCAGAACAAAGTTCGCGACCCAGACGGGAAGCGTCTCCTCCTTAAAGGGGTGTTTGACTCGCAGGCCCGTATCGACGCCCAGTTTCGGCGCTTGGGCAATGGCTTCTTCCGACGTCCCAATCTTGGCGCATTCTGCCCGGAATTCATCAAGCGCAGGACGCGTTTCCGCCAATTGTTTGGTGAGCGGATGATCGGGGGAGAGGGCAATAAAGCTCGCGCCGAACAGCGTATCGGGACGCGTCGTGTAAATCTCAATATTGGCGTCAGAGTCGGTAGCCGCTTTGAAGGTCATGTTGAGACCTTCCGATTTGCCAATCCAGTTTCGCTGCATGGTGCGGACTTTTTCCGGCCAACGCTCAAGCGTCTCCAAGCCGTCCAGCAATTCTTCCGAATAGTCGGTGATCTTGAAGAACCATTGTTCCATGTCGCGCTGCTCAACCGTCGCGCCGGATCGCCAGCCTTTGCCGTCAATCACCTGCTCATTGGCGAGGACGGTCATATCAACCGGGTCCCAGTTCACCTTGGCGGTCTTGGAATAGACGAGGCCTTTCTCCCAGAATTTCAGGAAAATGCGCTGCTGCTCAGTGTAATAGGCCACGTCGCAGGTCGCGAACTCGCGGGACCAGTCGAGGGCAAAGCCGAGCCGTTTCATCGGCCCCTTCATCTGTTCAATATTATTATAGGTCCAATCCTTGGGATGACCGCCCGTTTCAATGGCCGCGTTTTCGGCTGGCATGCCAAAGGCGTCCCACCCCATCGGGTGGAGGACTTCAAAACCGCGCGCGCGTTTGAACCGCGCCACCACATCGCCCATGGCGTAATTGCGTACATGGCCCATATGGATTTTCCCGCTCGGGTACGGGAACATCTCTAGCGCATAGAATTTCGGCTTTGGCGAGACATCATCCGCTGTGAAGACATCGTCCTCGTCCCACCGGGCCTGCCATTTTGGCTCTGTCTCTGACGGATTATACGCGTTCATCCGCGGGCCATAGCGAAGCGGGTGGTCCGGGTGAAGGGCCTTTGTGCGGCGGGGAGGACGGTTTTCTCTGCACGGTTTTTGTATCGTGTCGTTTCATCGGATCATTCTGTCTGTTCGCAGAATAAACAGCGTTGGAGACTATGGTCCGCCCATAGCGCTCCCAGATTAAATCTGGAGACGCGTACGCATGATAAAATCTGTCAAAAAAAGCCTTCTCGCTTTTCTTTTCACATCGGTGACTTGCGGGTCATCGGCTTGGGCTCAAACGTTCGAAATAGACGCTCAATCACAAGTCTATGCGGGCGACCCCGTAGACGTTGTCGTGTCCGGCTTGCCACCGGAAGTTGAGGTCACACTACAGGCCCGACGTGTTTTGAAAAACCATTACGCGCCGGGTGCGCCAACCCAAACTTATAAGTCCTCGGCTCTGTTCAGGGCGGATGCGGATGGACGTGTCGATACGTCTACGACCGTGGCTCTAGAGGGGTCTTATCAAGGCGTGGATCAGAACGGTCTGCTCTGGTCTATGCGACCCGTCAGTGATGAAATGGTCTCGCCAAGTGCACGCCTTGAGTTGGAGGCGAGCATTGACGGTGTTGTTGTTGCTGCGTCCGGACTCGATCTTATCCAGGTGCCAAAGGGTTACGCGGCTCAAGAGATCGAGGCATTACCGGGGTCTTACTTTGCCGCCAATCTAAACCCTGGCGACCATCCTGTCATCATTATCGTTGGGGGCGCAGACGCGCTCGGTGTCAAACGTGACACAGTCATGCCGCAGTTCGTCGCGAAGGGGTATTCTGTTTTCTACTTTGCGACCTATGAGATCATTTACGGGTCGGCTGAGCCAACGGTGAAAGGACTGCCGACGCGCTACGTTGATATCTCGATCGATCAACTGGATAAGGTCCGCGACTGGCTCTCAAAACAACCGGGTGTCGATGAGAGCCGGATCGGCCTTTATGGTCATTCGCGCAACGCTGCTTATGTGCTGCTTGCAGCGACCCAATTTGATTGGGTTGACGCTGTGGCCGCGATTGCGCCGTCAGACGTGGTCTGGGAAGGGTGGGGCGATGGGGTCGCGCTTGGGACGACCTCATCCTTTTCCTGGGGCGGTGAACCGCTCCCTTATGTGCCCTATAGCAAGAATTGGTATCGCGAGACGGCCAAATTTGGTCGGGGAGAGCGGGGCCGCCTGAGAACTCCGATGGATGAAGGGCGGTGGGAGAACCTCGATAGGGTTGCAGCAGCGCGCATTCCGATAGAACGCTATAAGGGTGCGGTCCTTGTTGTCGGGGGTGAGTTGGACGATCTCTGGTCAGCAGGCCACATGGCTCAGAATATTGCCGAGCGGCGCGCGGAAGAAGGTTTGGAAACCGAATTGTTAGTCTTTCCAGATGCAGGCCACGATTTGATTAGTGACGGCCAGAACCCAATCATGCTTCTTTATCAGGACAATGCGACGAGGCCGATATTGGCAAAAGCCCAAGCGCAGACGTGGCAAACAACACTCGATTTCTTTGATCAAAACTTGCGATGATCTGGAAGCCAAAAAAGGCCTTGTGCTTACAATTAAAAACCCTGCTCGCTAGACAGCGAACAGGGTCTCGGAGGGTAAGGGGTACCTAAGCCTGTATCAGCCTAGAGATCGTCAATCGCAACAGAACGGATGTCGGTCCATTTTGTTTCAGCCTTACTGATATACTGGTCTGTTTTCTTCGCCCATTTTTTCTGAATGCTTTTGTTGAAGTTCAGATAAAGGACGTCATCGACGACTTTGTAAGCGGTCGGGTCAACTTCGAACTTTTTGCCTTTGGACACACCGTAAGCGCAGAAGCCGCCATAGGCGGGGGCGTAGTGGGCAGGGTCTGTATTGAATGTGTCGAGGTTGGCTTGGTTGGCGAAGCGATATGTTGCGCCTTCAAATTCAGTTGAGAAGTCTGCTGAACCAACAACAGGTTTGTCGTTGGTGCGGTAGGAAATGACGTCATAGCCTTGAACAGCGAGGCCAGCGGGCTGACCCTTGGCGGCGGCCAAGTTCACTTCGTCGGCGGCGAAAACGGTTGTTGTTGTGAGCGTTCCGAAAGCGAGAGCAGTGGCGATCAGAGAGGATTTGAGGAGGGTTTTCATGAAGGGTCTCTTTTGAATAACGAAGCCCTCTTAAGCGGGGCCACATGTCTTTATTATGGAACGATCAGTTCACAATAAAGACACAAGGTGATCGCGCTTTGTCACGTGCGCGTGAGCGCGCTGTGGTTTCAGCAATAAAAAAGCGCCCCAGATGGGACGCTTCATCGTTTAAGATGGTTGGCCTTCGCTAGACGCTTTCAAAGACCTCAATCACGGGCGCCCCCGCGAGCAAACCTCCCAGAACGGGTTGCGCCGCAAGGAAATAGTCCGTTTGCCCATGGGCATCCAATGCGGCCTTGTCCGTATAGCGCTCAAAGACAATGTAGTTGGCTGTCCTCGGTTCACGGAAGAGCTCATATTGGAGGCAGCCCGCCTCATTAGCCAACACTTGGCTGGTCAACTCGGAAAAGGCTGCCTCAAACTCTGCCTCTTTACCCGGCTGAATTGGGAGTTTTGCTGTTACGCCAATCATGATTAGTCCGCGAGCTTCTGCATCAGATAGACGTGCTGCAGCGCGAGACGGTTGGCCGTCTCTTTCAGGTTGGCTGCCGCAGAGTGACCCCCATCAATATTCTCATAATAGAGGAAGTCGTGGCCCTGATCTTCCATGCGCTGCGCGAACTTGCGGGCGTGGGCGGGGTGGACCCGGTCATCTTTTGTCGATGTAATCAGGAAGACTTCGGGATAGTCCACGTCCGCGCGCAAATTATGGTACGGTGAAATTTGACGCAGGAAAGCGCCCTCGACCGGATCTTCCGGATTGCCATATTCACCCATCCAGCTCGCACCCGCCAGAAGCAGGTGGAAGCGCTGCATGTCGAGCAGCGGCACAGCAATGATCGCGGCCTTCTAACAGGTGTCATGACAACGCAGCGTCCCGACCTGTTCAACGCAGCGATCATTGCTGTGCCGCTGCTCGACATGCAGCGCTTCCACC
>JBCBGR010000048.1:0-12671 GCA_038526555.1 Pseudomonadota bacterium | reverse complement strand
CCCGGCGGCGCAATCGTTGCTGGACGGGTTTGATCATACGCCGCGCCTCGCCAAGGCGAAGGACATCGCGCCTGCACCCGGTCGTTCGCCCGGCGTTCCGGGTCGCAGACGGTTTCGTTCGACCACACCCGGACTGGTGACGCAGAGCACAGCCCGCGCTGAAGGTGTGGACCTGATCGCGCGGGTGGATGCGACCACACCCGATGACGCGCTGATGAGCCCGGTCCAAGCGGGCGTGCTGCACGCCTTACGCCGCGCATTGGCAGTCGCGCTCGCGACCGTCGATCAATATGCAGACGCCACGGGCCTGTCTGCGCTGATGAAAGACAATCTGGAAGGGCGTCTGGCGGACGCGCGCAAGGCTGAGTTTAATGAAGGCCTCGCCGCCGGGTCGGTCATCGCGCTCCATGTCTTTGCCAATCTGGCGAGCTATCTGCTCTCCTCCCTGCATGAGACATCAGAACCCTCCATTGATATCGGCGACGTCGAAGAAGTGCTGACTGACAATCCGCAAACCGCCCTGCAAGGCGCGCTGTGGGAGTTGGATCAGGACATTGCCGCCTTTGCCGACAGTGAAGACAAGCTGGTCCCGACGGTCACCGCTTTCCTCGAACTCCTGCTGAGCCGCGCCGAAATGCGCGCCGCGAATCTGCCGCGCTTAGAAGCCTTCACCTCCGTCGCCTACCGCGTCGAGGCGGATGATTTTGAGATCAGAGGCTTTGAAGCGGCGAGCCGGGCCAAATCCTCCACGCTGACCATGACGTTTAAGAAACCGCATGAGGTGGTCGGCAATCACATCGCGAAATATCAGGCGATGAAGCTGGCCAAAATGCTGATGGCTTATGATTTCGACCGGAGGCTCAACCCGTTTGCGGAGCTAGGCGGATTCATCTTCACCTTTATGGGCGACGGCCTGCCCGGGACGGGTAAGACCATCCTGATCCAGATGATGGCCGGGATGATCAACGACTACTGCCAGGTGGCGGATTATCCGTTTCGCTACGCGAACCTCAGCACGGAGAGCATCGATAGCTATCAGGGCAAATCCGCCCAGAACGCCAAAGCCTTTGTCCGGCAGATCATCGACCCCGCCGTCATCGGGTTCGGCACAATTGACGATATTGATCAGCTGGCAGGCGTGCGCGGCGACCGACAAAGCAGCGCGGGACAGCTGGAGATCACCGCCGTCCTGATGGAAAGCTTTGCGGGCGCGAATACTGTCGTGCGTGGCAATTGCACCTTTGGCATGTTCTCCAACTATCCGGAAAAGGTCGATGATGCGTTGCGCCAGCGCGCCTCCGCTCGCTTCCTCGTGGACGGTCCGCAGACCCAAGACGATTATATCGACATTCTCTACCTGCTGATGGGCAAGAACCATGACATCCCGGTTGGGGATCATGAGCTGTTCGAAGCCCAGGCGATCCAGAAAGCCGTGAAGGCCAGCTATGAGAGCTACGCGCGACCCAAAGAAGAAGGCCTGCAAGCCGTGTTCGACGCGGTGAAAAAATCAACCGGCAAGCTCGACACCATCGCCAAGCTCGGTACTTACCTCAAAGCCATTCAGGAAGCGGATGCCCGCTTCACGGGCCGCGCGGTGAAGAACATTACTGATGCCATCAAAGTCCGCGCCATGGATTTCGAACTGCCCGATGAATGGATGGAAGACCCCGCCCTCTTCCTGCAGAAAGATTACGACACCAAGAAAAACATGATCGCCGACCTCGCCTCGGAAATCACGATCGACATGGTGATCCAGGAAATCAACCGCTACGCCGACTCAGAGTTCCGCTACGCCGACAAGTCGGACGAAGCCGCGATTGAAAACGCCGTGCGCGATATGGAGCGGATGGAGGAAGCGAAGAAGCGGTATTTGGGGAGGAAGGGGTGAAACGTAACGCGTTAAAAGACGAATCTATTACCAAATTCATTCTGTTTTGGATGGGGCTTATTGCTGTCTTTGCCTTCGTTTCGCAACGGCTCAACCTCGTCGAGGATGTTTACCAGATAACGATTACGACTTGGACGATCAGCGTTATGCCTATTATTATAGGAATTGTTTTAGATCGCTCCAGTCAAGCTAATACAAAAAGTCTTCTGCAATTAGGATTTGTTTTCTTAAGCCTTTTCGTCGTTGATTTTCTAATCCAATGGGGTGTTCATACGTTCCAACTCTTCGATACAAATCACGATCGCTCCACCCTCGCTCTATTCATAATGAGCATAATGCGCGCCGTATTTGGAACTCTTATGTTTAAGGTTTCGATAGACAGAGGTTATAAATGACCTCCGACCTCAATATCCTTCTTGGCCTCGTCATCGCCGTGGTTGGGGGTGTCACGCTCGGCTATACGCTCTACCATTTCGCGCGGGCGCAATGGGCGAAGGGCCACCGCACCGCTTGGCCGATCCGCACTTATTTGTGGGGCACACTTCTGACGGCGCCACTGGGCCTTGCTGCACTCCTCCTGCCGTTTGAGATGCTCCACGCCGCCACCTTGATACTCTTCGTCTTACTCCACGGTGTCGCCGCGCCCTTCTTATTCGTCGCCTGGGTCGTCCTAATGGTGGAACATCACACCAACAAAAAGAAGGCGTCCCGGTCATGATGCGTCTCGTCAGAGCTGGCCTCATGTATGGCAACCTCTATGAGGTGCGCTCGCCTGCCATGATGGAGCGGTATAATCGGGCGCTGGATCATCTGATTGGGCGGACGACGACGCTGACCGAATTTCATGTCGATATTGCGGGCTATTCGCCCGAGGTCGCGGACGAGTTTGACGACCCCTATTATCTGAACCCGCATGGCGCGAACCAGATGTTCATTCTGCTCTCAACCGATCAGAAAACCGCGCCGCTGCTCAATTCCAAATTCTCGACCTCACGCTCCATCCTGCGCCGCTATATGGACGATAATGAAGAGGCCCTCTTCGCGCTAACCGCGCGCGAGGCGGTGGCAGGCGAGTTGCTCGACTCCGTCTTCAAGATCGACAGCCCAGACGACCTTCTCTTCATCAATCAGGTCGAGGTGTCAGCCGACACCACCCAGGCCCACGTCGAGGAAGCGCAGCAGCTCTCCTCCCGCATTGATCGGTTCATGGCCGAAGAGGATGCCTGGTGGGATGATGTTCTGATCGCAGAAATGATCGAACTGGCTAAACGGACCGGCAATATTCAACGCAATCCGGTGACACTAGACAACCAGACTTTCACGCAAGGCAATTATTTTACCACCCATCTGGGCGGGGTTTATGTGTTTCGCGATGCGCAGACACCGACCGTCATCGCGCGGACCGACATGCCGGGCTTACGCGATCTGGACATTAAGCAAGTCCTGACCTTTGATCAGCGACGGGAAATTTCCGACTGGCTCTATAATGAGGGGCTGACCGAGCTGATCGTACAGCGCCCTAATCAGGATAGCGCCCTCGTCATTCGGCAGAAGATAGATTTCATCGTGGCTACGATTGCCGCCGAAGCCGGACATGATCTGGAGGGTCTGTCGCGCCGCAATATGCGTCAGCTGGAGCGCCGGTACGCCAAAGACCTGCCTCCGGAATATGAAGGCCTGATGGAGGTCTGGCGTTGGGCGTCCATGGGCGGCCGCACGCCGAAGCTCGGCCCGGACCATCCCGCCTTTTTCTATGCGCTGCGCGGCTCGCCGCATTGGGATCGGGACCTGATCAACATGCTTCTGACAGACTTGTCCCGGCTTGATTTCCGGCAGCTCTATATCTGCCACAAGTCGCTCTTTTACGAGACCTATCAGACGTGGTCAGAGGGCAAGAAAGCCTTCGTCGTTCAGTTCCTGGAAGAGGAATATGCGATCGACAAAGCGGGCGCGCGAGAGACGCTGTTTGGAGGCGAGCCGTCCATGAACCAAGAGCCGCAACCGCGGTCACGATCTTCCAAAAAACAGGACCCAAATCGTGCGAGCGCCAATGTCTGGGCCAAGAGCAAAGGCTGGAAGACGCGCGACGATGATGATGATGATGACGACGATGATTGGCGTCACCGCTCCAAAGGACGCCGCGCTTATGAGCGCCGAAAGCGTGAAGAAGACCGCAAGAAGAAGAAACGGAGGCGCTAAATGCTGGGACTGATCCGCGCCATTGTGATCATCTTTCTGATCCTGACGGTTATCTACGTGCTCTTAAGCCAATGGAGCCGCTGGCGAGAACGCGCACGCTTGCGCGACGAATATCAAGCCGGCGATGATCTGTTCCGCCAGGGCGCGACAGAGGATGAATATGTGGCGCGCGGCATGGTCGAGTATAGCCGATCACTGCGGCCTAAACTCTTCCTCTTTGTCTATGCCATTCCGGGGGTCATCGGGACGGGATTGGTGTGGTTAGCCCAATATGGGTGAAGGGACGCATAGGAGACGATGATGAAATATCTCAAACATATTCCCGCGCTGCTGCTCTTCACGATCAGCGCCGTGCTGCTGAACTATTACCTGCCCGATCGCGATATCGTTCAGATTGTCGGGACCGAAGTGAAACGGGTTGATGTCGAATCCGGTGCACCATTTTGGGACCGCGCTGATATTGGGACCACGGAAGGCGCCACACGTGACGTGCGCTTCATCAATACGCGCCGCGCCAATGGAAACAGCATGGTCTACCGCAATGAAGATACGGGCTGGGGCTTCCCGCCCTATTTCAAGTTCGACAGTGGCGACCTGACCGCACAGGCGCAGAGCTTGGAGCGCGAAGAAGAGACGTGGGTCGCCGTTCGCCATTATGGCTGGCGGATCAAACTCTTTTCTATCTTCCCGAACGCGACCTCTATGAAACGCGTGGACGGGCCGAATGCGCTGCTGATCCCTTGGTTCAATATTGTCTTTATTGGCCTGTTACTGACGCTCTGGTTCCTGATCTGGCGCGCGATCCGCCGCTGGAAGGCCAAACGAATTGATCCGACACTGAACGCGGTGGGCGACCAGATTGGGGAGACGGCCAAGGATGTCGGCGACGCCGTCGATGCGGGAGCCGAGAAAGTCCAGTCGCGTTGGCGAAAAATTTTCGGGACGACCAAGCCCAGAAAATAGGATTTGAATTAGCGCCGTTCTATCAGGTCCCAGCGATTGCCAAACGGATCCTGAAAGACGGCGACGGAGCCATAGGTTTCGTGGCGCGGCACCTCTTCAAATGGGACTCCCGCAGCGACCATCCGGTCATAGTCGCGCTGAAAATCATCCGTTTCGAGGAAGAGGAAAACCCGTCCACCCGCTTGGCTGCCAATGGCGGCTTTTTGCTCTGGCGATGCGGCGCGCGCGAGGAGTAGTGCGGCCGCCTTTTCAGATGCGCCGGGTGGTTTGACGATCACCCATCGCTTTGTGTCTGATAACGCCGTGTCTTCAACCAGCGTAAAGCCGAGGACCGAGCAATAGAAGTCAATGGCGGCGTCATAATCCGGGACGAGGAGCGCGATTTGAGCAATATGCTGCATCATTCAGGCATCCGTTTGCGGGCCAGCCTATTTGATACAGCCACACCGAAGATCAGGATGACAATTGAGAGCAGCGTCAGCAATCCTCCCCACAGCCAATGTGATCCGCCCCAGAGTTGAGCCAGCACGCCTGTGTCAGACAGATAATGCTGCCCGGCGACTTCGGCATTGCCCATGAAGAAATAGCCGAACCCCGTCAGCGCGCTGAGGCAGAGCGCAATGGCGAGGATGTAGGCCACATAGATGAGAATGCGGTCCGGGAGCTTCCAGCCCAACAAACCGATAATGAGTGTGGCACCGCAAATGGCACCGACTGTAAACAGATCGGCCGCCCAAATGAGCGAGAGGGCTAGCGTGAAGGCAAGCAAGAGCATCGCTAACCGATAGCGACCAAGTCCACGCGTCAGGCCGATCATAATCACACCGAGTAGGCTCGGTCCCAAAAGCCCCATAATGATGACCACAGCGCGGGAAAAATCACTGCGTGTTTCTGTGAGGGCGAGGCCTGACAGGTTCGGAAAGACGGTCAGTTCCAGAAATCGACCGCCCGTCATGATGGCGCCGAGCCCATGTCCCAACTCATGCACCCATGTCGTCAGAAAGAGGACGGGCAGTCTTACAGCGGGCAAGTGCAGCATCATGTAGACCACGACACACAGCCCCCAGAAATGCGCAGCGGGAAGCGACGGGCGATTTGATTTTATCGGTTCTGATGACACGCTTTCTGTTAAGCGCATCCGTGGCCTCTGACCAGTGACGGTGTGTTAAACGCGATCTGCCGCACGCGAAGCTTCGAGGCGTTGCGCCTTGACTTCTTCAGCCTCCAATTTCTTATCGGCGATATCGAGGGCCAATTTTTCCTTCGCGAGTTCAGTCCGCACCTGCATTAATTGCTGGCGTTGGGCCGTCAGTCGCGCGGATTGGGACCGCGCCTGATTGATGGACTGGGCTGCGATTTGAAAAGCGGAGCCATCGGCAATATCGGTTAGCCCATCCCCTTGTCGGGAGAGGCGACTCAATTGGTGCACCAAGGCGGCTTCCTTGGCAGTCGACGCATCGATGCGGGTTTGGATGGACGCACGTTTGAGGGCGAGTAGCTGACGCACCGACATTAGTAGTTACCCTGCTTGGAGAGTGTCTCGGCCAGATGGATGGCTGATGCGACAGCCGCATAATGTTCAGGTCGAATTTCTTCGCCGATCTCGACTGTGGCATGGATCGCGCGCGCGCAAGGCGGATCAGAGTGGATCAGAATGCCATGTTCGGTCGCGCGTTCCCGAATAGCGAAGGCTACGCTGTCCACACCCTTGGCGACACAAACGGGCGCACCGCCCGCTTCCCGGTCCCACTTCAGCGCGACCGAGTAGTGGGTCGGGTTGACGATGACGACATTGGCGGTGGCGACATCGGCGAGCATGGTGCTACTGGCGATCTCCCGCGCCCGAGCGCGGCGTTGGCTTTTGATCAACGGATCACCTTCATTCTTCTTGTTCTCATCCTTGACCTCTTCACGCGTCATGCGGAGCTTCAGCAAGTGAGACCATTGCGCGAAGGGTAGGTCGACCGCCGCAATCAGGCAGGTCGCTGCAATCATCCAACCCAGTAGCAGCAAGCTTTCACCCGCCAGCTTGGAGAAGAGCAGCCCTTCTGGACGACCAATTTCGTGACTGACTTCATTGGCGAGCCGGATCAAATAGGCGCCAGAGGCCACACAGATAATGATCAATTTGACGGCGCGCTTGGCGAATTCCGCCATGCCGTCACGGCCATATTTCTGTTTGGCGTTCTGGATCGGATTGATCTTCGACAGTTTGGGAATCAGTTTGTCTGGGGCAAACACGATGCTGCGCTGCACCGCCATCGCCGCGATCACGGCGGCGACCATTATCAAGAGGAGCGGTACAAAAGCGAGGCCCACTCGACCCAAAAGTTTGGTGCCTTGGCCTCCCGTCAGAATAAGTTCGCCTGCGCGTTCCGGATAAGCGAGTAGACCGGATAGCTGCGTCATGACGGACAGGCTCATCGTCCCACCCAACGTCATGATCGCGATGGCGACCCCGCAATAAAGCGCAACAGAGGCGACTTCCGCTGATTTAGCGACATCACCCTTCTTGCGGGCATCATCAATCTTACCCTGGGTGGCCTCAAAACTCTTTTCCTGACCATTGTCATTGTCTTCAGCCATTGACGCGCGCCTCCTCCATTAAGGAAAGGAACACATCGACCCACGCCGTCATCATCGCCGACGCGCAGATCACGAGCAGGAATAGACCTGCCATCGTCATACCCGGCAGACCCACAAAAGAGACCAGCAGCTGCGGCATCGCCCGGTTGAGGAACCCGAGAATGAGGTTGTAGGCGAAGTTCAAGATCACAAAAGGCAACGCAATTGAGAGGCAGAGCCGGAGCAACCCGACCGTGACCATGGTCAACCAATTGGCTGAGAGTTGCAGATCCAACGCGGTCCCCAGCGGGACAGTCTGAAAACTATCTGCCAGCACCCCAACAAGGACTACATGGACATTCATCGAGACCAGCAAAGTGACGCCCGCCAGCATGAGCAGCGTGCTGATCGTGGTATTGGGTTCTGTCGCAATCCCCTCACCCAAAACCTGAGAAAGTGACAAGGATTGGGAGACAATCATGCCCAAAATCTGCAGAGCGTGCACAGCCAGACGCAGGCCAAAGCCCATCACAAACCCCGTCAGAGCCTCAGTCGCAACCAGGCGAAAGACGCTGACATCGCGAACTGCGGCCAAATCACTTTGGAGCACGGGGTAAAGCAAAAAGGCGAGCAGTCCGGCGACCCCAATCCGCAAGCGCGCTGGAACAGCCCGTTCGCCAAAAACCGGAACCAGCATGAAGAAGAGGGACAGGCGCGCAAACAGGCCAAAGATCGGCCAGATCATTTCCGCGAGGGGCCCAAAGGCCTCCGCCAGCGCGCTGAGGATATCCGCGACACCTGTCATGTCGGATCAGGCCGAGCCGAGTATCAGGGGTTTCTCATTCGCGGCAATCTCGGCGTAGCTGAGCACCGGGTTCTTCACGCCTTTGGTTTTCAGAACCGACCGAACGAAGCGGCGCCAATGGCCGGGCGCTGCAATCACGGCGTAACTCCCTGACCGCGCGGCTGTATCCAGTTGCGCGCGAACATCATGGGCGAACTGATTAAACTCGTCAGGCGACAGGGCGATATCGGATCGACCCGTTTCATCGCGGGTTTCGCGTTCGCCAAGTTTCGCTGACCAGCCTTCGCCAATCCGAATGATCGGCAGCTGCCCCGTCTCATTGCGATATTGACCCACAAATTGGCGGGACAGACGCTGGCGGGCGACATCGGTGATCGCTTCTGCGTTCAGGTTGGCGGATTTTCCGTCGGCCACGGTCTCTAACAGTAGCGGCAGGTTCCGAATGGAGATCCGCTCTTCGAGGAGGAGGCGCATTACGGAATGCAGGAGTTCAATCGGGGCCTTGTCAGGGAAGAATTCTTCTAAGAGACGCTTATTGCCATCGGCGCGTTCGGATTCAGTGACGCCCTTAAACGCATCCAGCGTTTCACGTAGCGACCGGCGAGTCAGTAGCGCAGAGAGATTATCTTGAATGACTTCCAACAGGTGCGTGGCGAGCACTTCAACAGGCGCGACTGTGGTGATGCCAAGGAGCGTCAGCTCATTCTCATCTTCCGGATCGATCCAGCGGGCGGGCGCTTTGAAGACGGGTTCTTGGGTTGTTGTGCCCGGAATGTGCGTATGTTCACTCGCTTCGATCAAGGCGAGCTTTTTGTCGGCCATCAGCGTCTGCGTGGCCATGTCAGCCCCATGAAGCCGGATGCGATAGCTATTACGTGGCAATGACGCATCATCAGAGAGGCGGATCGGCGGCAGGATAAACCCATATTGTGTGGCCACATATTTGCGGATTTTCTGAACCCGTTTATCCACGCCAAAGCCCGTATCCATGACGGTCCCGACAAGATCGCGGGAGAGTTCGACAGAGAGCTCGTCCAGATCCAGCATATCGCCGATAGTGGGCTCAGTCGCGGGCGCCTCCGCAGTGTTGGCGTCCGCCTCTTCCTGCTCCTGCGTCTTAGCTTTCTGCCAGCTCAGAAAGGCCAGTGTCCCAAGAACAGCCGCCCCGATCAGGAACGGAACCAAGGGCAGGCCAGGGAATGCAGCAAACACAACCATGATACCCGCGACAGCCGCCAATGCAGCAGGGTGACGGCCGAACTGATCGAGCAAAGCAAGGTCTACTGCCCCGTCACCGCGCCCTTTTGACAGCAACAAGCCCGCCGCGATGGAAATGATCACAGCCGGGATCTGACTAACGAGGCCGTCGCCCACAGTCAGAATCGCGTAGTTGGACATGGCCTGACCAAAGGACAGGTCGTGGACACCAACGCCAATCGCCATCCCCGCAAACAGGTTCAGCAATGTAATCAGAATGCCTGCGATGGCATCGCCCTTCATGAATTTCGACACACCGTCGAGTGAACCGAGAAAGGCCGTTTCTTCCTGTTCGCGTTCACGGCGGGCGCTGGCTTCCTGGTGACTAATCGCGCCGGCAGCCAGGTCTGCATCAATGGCCATTTGTTTGCCGGGCATTGCGTCCAGCGCAAAACGCGCCCCGACTTCGGCCATGCGGCCCGCACCTTTGGTGATGACCATGAAGTTGACGATCACCAGGACACAGAAAACGATCAGACCGATCGCAATATTCCCGCCCATGACGAACATGGCGAAGCCTTCAATGATCGATCCCGCGGCATCTGTACCTGTATGGCCTTGCCCGATGATGAGCTTGGTTGAGGAGACATTGAGCGAGAGGCGCAGAAGCAGCGAAGCTAGCAGCACGGAAGCAAAGGCTGAAAAGTCGAGCGGCTTCTCAACGAACAAGGTCATGGTGAAGATCAGAATGGCAAAGGCAAACGAGACCGCCACGCCCATATCCAGCACCCACGCGGGCACTGGCAAGATCATCATGACGATGATCGTCATGAGGCCGACGGCTAGAGCAATTGTCGCGCGTGTCGACGTCATGCGCCGTCTCCGATCCGAGATCCGGGCACGGGATTAACCGCCAACAATGGCGGGCAGGACCTGATTTTCAAACAGGGCTAGACAGATATTAGTCATGAAGCCGAGTGTCAGAAACATCACCACCAGCATGGCGGCAAGCTTCGGCACGAAAGTCAGCGTCATTTCCTGAATAGACGTCAGCGCCTGAACCAGACCCACAATCAGACCCACGACCAGGGCCGAAATCAGCAAAGGCATCGCCATCAGCGCGGTTGCCCAGAGCGCTTCCCTTAAGAGGGAGAGAACACCAAATTCATCCATATCAGATCGGCATCCGCAAGAGTTCCTGATAGGCCTCGACGACTCGGTTCCGGACTGTCACCGCTGTTTCCAACGCCATTTCAGCATTCGCTAAGGCTTCGACAACGGACTGCGCATCTGTCGCGCCTGCCGCATATTGCGTCGTCGTTGTTTCCACCGATTTCATGACATCGGAAAAGCTCTCGACACCTTTGGCGATCATGGCCCCGTCATTGGTGGATGTGCCGTTCTCGGCAGGCGTCGGCGCTGTGACGCGTTTGGCGGTTCCGTATTGCCTGGCGGCACCAGAAAGCGCCGCAGAGTTTGACGTAATATCCATGATTACTGCCTCAACAGTCCGAGCAGGCCACGATACATTTCGCCGGCCTGTTTGAAGGTTGTCAGATTCGCTTCGAAGCTGCGATTGGCTTCGCGCGCATCAGCCATTTCAATGATCATGTCGACATTCGACATTTCGACATAGCCCTGCTCATTGGCGAGCGGGTGTGTAGGATCATGGATCAAGTCGCCTTGAGACTGATCCAGCGTTGGGCGCGACACGCCGACCGTCGATTGACCGGTCGTACGGTCCACCTCTTCGGTGAAGCTCATCACTTTGCGCTTATAGCCATGCGTATCCGCGTTAGAGAGGTTCTCAGACGCGACAGACAGGCGTTGCGATTGCGCGCGCATGCCGGATGCGGCGGCATTCATTGTTTGTGCGAGAGGATCAATCATCAGCGCGAACTCCTTTCAGCGCGGACGGATATGAGCGATGACCTTACAGGTTCTTGCCCACCGCCGTCTTCATCATGGTCAGCGTGGAACGATAGATGGACACAGCCATCTCGTGATCTTGTTGGGCTTTCGCGCCGCGCATCAGCTCATCTTCCAAGCTGACAGAATTGCCGTTGGGTGAACCGACAGAGGACCGCTCAATGACAGCGAGCGGATCAATGTCTGTTTCGCCGCCAGACAAGGCCTGTGCCTTCATGACTTCGGAGAAGTCTGCGACGTCCTGCGCCTTGTAGCCGGGCGTGTCTGCATTGGCGATGTTCTGTGAAACGAGGGAATGCCGGGTCGCCGCATGGCGAGCCATGGCAGAGCTGAGCTCTAGTATTGAAACCGGGTGCGCCATGTCTGCAATCCTTGCAAGGGCGTTAATGCTGTATTGAGATTTAAGACACAGGTTTAAATAGAGGGTTAACAGACCTGTAACGCTTTTCCCCCAAAGCGACACTCAATACCGCCGTGCCCTAAGAAGGAGTCTTATGCGCGCGAACGCCACACCCGGCTTGGCAGAACTGACAGACCAGTTTCACGCCCCGATGCCCGCCCTCGTCCGTCATTACGGCACGGTGTTGTCATGTGCAGGGCAGACTGTGCGTATTTCCGGTCTGTGTGGTCGCGCCGGCATTGGCGCGAGTGTGATGATTGATGGCGATCGCCCCGGCGACGTGATTGCCGATGATGGTCAATATATCAGCGTTGCTCTCTATGGGTCTGGTGAAGGCCTGACATCCGGAATGCGGGCAGAGCTCCTCCCCGAAGTGACACTATCGCCAGGACTCGACTGGCTCGGCCGAGTGTTGGACCATGAGGGCCGGGATGCGTTTGGCCATCTGCCAAGATCAGGTCCGATCCCCGCACAATTAAACGCCCGCCCCCCGGTTGCCGGGAAAAGACGCGGTCTGGGTCCCAGACTCTGTACCGGTTACGCCGCGCTCGACACCTTCCTACCGCTCTGTCGCGGGCAGCGAATCGGTCTGTTTGCGGGCTCCGGCGTTGGTAAGACCTCGCTGCTGGGCGGTCTTGCACAAAGTACGGGGAAAGCAGGCAGTGCGGACGTGACTGTCATCGCGCTGATTGGCGAACGGGGGCGTGAAGTCCGGGCCTTCGTCG
>JBCBGR010000047.1:0-12854 GCA_038526555.1 Pseudomonadota bacterium | reverse complement strand
GTATAATTGCGGGCCGACCGTTTATTCCTATGCGCATATTGGGAATGCGCGCGCAGCCGTCGCGGCAGACGTTCTCTTTCGCGTACTATGCCATATCTACGGCGAAGACGCGGTGGTCTATGCGCGCAACATCACCGATGTGGACGATAAGATTATCGCCGCCTCTCAGGAGGAAGGCGTACCGATCTCTGACATCACAGAGAAATATGCGCGTATCTATAATGAAGATCTGGCGGCGCTGAACTGCTTGCCTCCGACCTATCAGCCCAAGGCAACGGACCATATCTCCGACATGGTCAAGCTGATTCAGGATTTGATCGATAAGGGTCACGCCTATGTCTCTGATGGACATGTCTTTTTCGATGTGTCCACTTATGAGGGCTATGGCGCGCTGTCAGGGAATACGCTGGACAATCTGCGCGGCGGTGACCGGGTCGGTGAAGGTGAAGTCGCGCGCAAACGGAATGCCGCTGACTTCGTGCTCTGGAAGCCAGAACTCGACGGTGTGGGTTGGGATGCAGCCCTCGGACCCGATGGCGCCAATCTACGCGGACGCCCCGGTTGGCATATTGAATGCTCCGCCATGATCCGCGCCAAGCTGGGAAAGACCATCGACATTCATTGCGGGGGCATCGACCTGAAATTCCCGCATCATGAGAATGAGATCGCGCAGAGCTGCTGCGGCAATGGCACGGACGAGTTCGCCCGCTTCTGGGTCCACAATGAGTTCCTCAATATGGGCAAGGACAAAATGTCCAAGAGCCTTGGGAATGTGACGCTCGTGCATGACTTGCTGAAGGAATGGGACGGCGAAGTGATCCGGTTTGAATTGATTGGAACTAAGTATCGCAACCAACTTATCTGGGAAAAGTCAGGTTTGACTGCCACCAAAAATCTACTGGATCGCCTCTACAGAATGAAAAGTGACTGGCTAACTTCAAAATCTAATGTTGGAAACGAGCCTGACACTATTTTTCTTGAGGCTGTAGCTAACGACCTTAATATTCCAGACGCACTTCGTGTATTGATGGAGAGAATTGCGGAAACAACAGACCAACTTCGAGAGAACTCAATCTCAAAAGAAGAAGGAATTATTGTGTTTGGGAAGATCATCGCTTCCCTAAACCTTATCGGGTTTCTTCAACGCGATCCTGAAGACTGGTTCCGCGGCAACGCCTCCGCCGACGAAAGCGCCGAGTTCGACGCCCTCGCCGCCGCGCGTCATGCGGCACGCCAAGCCAAGGACTGGGCGGAAGCCGACCGCATTCGCGATGAAGGCAAAGCGCGCGGGATTGTCTTTGAGGACGGCCCGGACGGGACGAGCTGGCGGAAGGCTTAAGCTTTAAACTGTAATCCCGGCCAAGCCCGAAGGGCGCAGAGCCGGGACCTTAAGGCAAAGAAGATATCTTCCGTCATTCCTTACCGTAAGGTCCCGGATCGTCGCTTTGCGACGTCCGGGATGACAGGTAGGAGGTGGATATGGCCCGACGCTATTCGGTTTACATTCTCGCCTCGCGTCCATTTGGTCCGATCTATATAGGCGTCACGAATAATCTAATCGAACGCATCATTGAGCACCGTGAAGGACGCGGAAGCCGGTATGTCTTCAAGTATAAAATCTTTCGTCTAGTCTGTGTTGAAGACTATGACCGGATCGAAGACGCGATTGCCAGAGAGAAGCGTTTGAAACGATGGAAACGTGTCTGGAAAGACGAGCTTATCGAGAAAACCAATCCTGACTGGCATGATCTCTTTGATCAAATCAAAGGCGATCCACTCTCGAATTGAATGAAAAGATCAAGTCGGCGGGAGCGGGGGTGCAGTCTGCTACGCTACCGACAGGCGAACGGAACAGGGTGGCTTGCCCCGTTCTCAGACGTTTCAAGAGACGCCAGCTTTTCCAACGCTCTCGCACATTTCTCGGCTTTACGCTGGGCCATACGTTTGCGTTGCGCGCGGTTACCATAGACCTGGAAATGATCGTCCACTCTTGGGAACTGACCTGTTCTGTTCGTCCCGGCAAGGGGGCTCGTGATATTCGTTCCAACGACATCACTCGCTTCCAAGCGAGCGTTCTGGATCGTCAGCGCCCGGACGGTACGAGACTGTGTAACGGGCTGCGACGTTACAACTTGCGTCGATTGGGCATTCGCAGACGTTGAGACTGCAAGGCTCAGCAACATGGCAGAGCCAGCTACCAAGGATAATCCAGTTGAACGAAAACGCTGCATGAAATCTCCAAAAGAGTGTAGAATTACACATTACCATAAAAACGTGCCGCATTGTGTGAAATCTTTAAAACACGCTACAAGGCCCCATGACCGACATCCAAATCCACCTCTTCCCGTGCCTGTCTGATAATTACGGTATCCTCGTCCACGACCCCGTCAGCGGGCGGACGGCCTGTATCGATACGCCCGACGCTGATGAAATCGCGAAACAATGTGATGCCAAGGGTTGGACGCTCACGGAAATCTGGAACACGCACTGGCACCCCGATCACACGGGCGGGAATATCGCGCTGAAGGAACGGTTCGGCGTCCATATTTACGGCCCCGGTCTGATGGAGGCCCGTATTCCCGGCATGGATACGAAGCTCAGCGAAGGTGATCAGTTCGATTTTGGCACGCATGCGGTTCGGGTGATGGAAACACCGGGCCACACGACGGAACATATCGTCTTTTACTTGGAAGCCGCGAATGCCTGCTTTGTCGGGGACACGCTCTTCACGCTAGGCTGTGGCCGTCTGTTTGAAGGCACGCCAGAGCAAATGTGGGAGAGTTTTGAGAAAATCCTGGGCCTGCCAGAGGAGACAAAACTCTACTGCGCGCATGAATATACGCTCTCCAACGCCAAGTTTGCACAGAGCGTTGATGGCGGCCTCCCCGCCTTGGAAGAGGCCATTGCGCGCTATAAAGCCATGCGGAAACGCGGTGAACCCACCGTGCCGACCACAGTCGCCATGGAACGTGCGACCAACCCGTTCTGGCTCGCAGGCAGTGCGGAAGAGCTGGGTCGGCGCCGGGCGCTCAAGGATGCCATGTAACCACCTTGGGTAACTCTCCTGTGACTGGATCGCATAAGGGATAGGCGCTTATGGAGGCTTACGTTCGCCACAATGCATCCCTATATGGCCTAACATGACCAAACCGACCCTGAAAACTGTGTCATCGAAACCGCGTCCATCCCGCGAACAAGCGATGGAGGCTGTTCGGACCCTCATTGAGTGGGCGGGCGATGACCCGGATCGCGAAGGCCTGGTTGATACGCCCAAGCGCGTCATCAACGCCTATAAGGAATGGTTCAGCGGGTACGATATGGACCCTGTGGAAGTGCTCTCCCGCACGTTCGAAGATGTGTCCGGCTATGACGATATGGTCGTGCTGCGTGATATCGATATTGAAAGCCATTGCGAGCACCATATTTCGCCAATCCTCGGCACCGCTTGGGTCGCTTACCTGCCCACAGACAAAGTCGTCGGCATTTCCAAGCTTGTGAAAGTCGTCGATATCTTTGCGAAGCGCATGCAAACGCAAGAAACGATGACGGCACAAATTTCAGAGGCGATTGAGACAGCGCTCAAGCCCCGCGGCACTGCCATCATGATCGACGCCGCCCACCAATGTATGACGACACGCGGGGTGCATCATCCCAATGTCTCGACCATCACCACGCAATTTACGGGTGAATTCAAGACAAACCCGGCCCTGCAGGATCGTTTCCTGCGCACGATCGGAAAATAAAAAACCGCCCGAAAGGGGGCGGTGCTTTATTTACGGTCGACAGTAGGCCTTTTGACGGACAGAATTTCGCGAACAGGCGCGGCGCAGTTTCGCCAGCCTCCCGCGTAATCCCCCGCTAGTCCGGGTGGGTGGACGAAAGGCATGTTGCCCGTGGGCGCAACGCATAGGCTCTCTCACTCAGCGCCGAAGTGGTTCCGGCTGATCGCTAACGACACGGATTCCATGTCAGTGACGTCACTTCAGTGAGACGATTCGGTAAAGATTGGTTAATTTTGATTAGGACTTTTCGCGAAAAAAATTGATTGCCTCATTTTTGGGCATCACAAGATGAGAGCGTTTCGGCCCTTCTGATTTCAAGTGCATCTCTCACTGCGCTCACCGAAGCGTGTCCGGGCGTGATTGGTGCTTTAGGACCGATGGGTCCATATCTGGATCAACAGGAGATAGACCCATGACCCATGCCTTTAAAACCCCTCTGCTCAGCCTTGCTCTAACCAGCGCCTTGATCATGTCTTCCTCAGCCTTAGCGGCCGACGCAGAAGACAACCGCTGGACTCTGAAAACACAGCCAACAACATCACATACGCTGATTGAACCGACCATTCCGCTATCTCTTGCGCGTATTGCACCCGCTTCTGATGACATTATCCACATTGGCGATCCAAAAGTGATATCCTCCGAACCGCTTTCAGATGTTGGTTCTGTTTTCGATGCTTACCGCTCAGAAACTGAGCTTTCAGCGATGGATATCGCCGCGATTGAAGCTGAAATTGAAGCACGGTTTGGCATGCGAGAGCCCCTCGCAGAGGTGCAAACCGGGATCAGTTTCGAGCCAGATCTCACAATGCTTTTCAAGCCGCAGACCCCTGCAAAATATCAGGACCCGCTCATCCCAACGCCGCAATAGGCGCACCCACTTTTACAAACTGGTTTCCGCATGACGCGCCTAGCCCGGTCGCACCAGGTCGATTAAGAGACGCGCCATGAGAATACTTCTGATCGGATCAGGCGGACGCGAACATGCGCTGGCCTGGAAACTGGCCCAAAGTAAAAAGGTGACAGAACTCACCGTCGCGCCAGGGAATGCCGGGATTGCGGCCATCGCGAACATCGCGGACGTCAAAGCCGATGATGTCTTGGGCATTATAGCCCTCGCACAACGCGGTGAGTATGATCTTGTTGTGGTGGGTCCCGAGCAGCCCCTGGCACTTGGTGTTGTTGATGCGCTGAAAACTCGCGGAATCCGCGTCTTCGGCCCCAGCCAAGCCGCCGCCCAACTCGAATCGTCCAAAGCCTTCACCAAAGACCTCTGCGATCGCTACGACATCCCGACGGCGCGCTACGGTGTTTTCACAGACGCCAATGATGCCAAAGCCTATCTGAAAACCATGTCAGCGCCTTACGTCCTCAAAGCCGACGGGCTGGCCGCAGGCAAAGGTGTGGTCATTCCTGAAACACTCGAAGACGCTGAAGCAGAATTAGATGAATTCTTCTCTGGCAAATTTGGCGACGCGTCCTCAACAGTGTTGATTGAAGAGTTCATGCAAGGCCAGGAAGCCAGCTTCTTTGCGATTTGCGACGGTAAAACCGCCCTGCCGCTCATTGCGGCCCAAGATCACAAACGCGCTTTCGATGGCGATAAAGGTCCGAACACAGGCGGCATGGGAGCTTATAGCCCCGCGCCCGTCTTTACTGATAAGGTGTTTGAGCAAACCATGTCGCGCATCATCAAGCCGACCATTGACGGTATGACGAAAGACGGCACACCGTTTACCGGCATCTTGTTTGCGGGCCTTATGATCACGGACGAAGGCCCCAAATTGATCGAATATAATGTCCGCTTCGGCGATCCCGAATGCCAAGTCGTCATGCGACGGATGCAGAGCGATCTGCTAGACCTGATGCTGGCTGCCGAGGCTGGAGAGTTGGATCAATGTCAGCCACCCGCCTGGTTCACCGATCCTGTTGTCAATGTGGTCCTCGCCGCGAAGGGCTATCCAGGGTCTTACGAAAAAGGCACCATTATCGAAGGGGTCGATCAAGCTAATGCGCGTGATGATGTTGTCGTCTTTCATGCCGGAACACGGCGCGGTCGCAACTGTGGCAAGCTGAAAGCCAATGGCGGGCGGGTCCTGAATATCACCGCTTCTGGGGCAACATTACGCGACGCGGTTGACCTCGCCTATAGCGTGATTGAGGATGATATTGACTGGCGGGACATGCAATTCCGCAAAGATATTGCGGCTAAGGCTCTCTGAAAACAGTCTGGTCTCTAGACGTTTCTATCCCATTGCTTCACTTTGAAGCCAGAGGGAGAACAAAATGAAAAAAACGCTGATACTGGGCGCAGCGCTTATTGGGGCGGGCGTCGCTTTTGCGCATGGCGACGGTCATGACAGCCACGAGGACTTCACACTCATTCACGCCGGGACGCTAATCGCTGTCCCCGGAGAAGCGGCCAAGACCCAACAAACCGTCATCATCCACGAGGGCAAAATCGTCGAAATTCAGGACGGTTATGTTCAGGACGCAGAAGCGACGATCATTGATTTGAAAGACATGACCGTCCTGCCAGGTCTGATCGACAGCCATGTACACATCACATTCGAGCAGGCCTCTGGACGGCCAGATGATCCTGTTCGTTTGGAATCGGGTGACTACGCGTTGCAGGCTGCGTCCTACGCGAAGAAAACACTGATGGCGGGTTTTACAGCGGTACAAGATGTCGGTGGGCCAAAGGAAGTTTTTGCACTTCGCCGCGCCATTAATAAAGGCTTGGTTCCTGGCCCACATATCCGTGCCGCAGGCTCCGCGATTAGCGCGACCGGGGGTCATGGTGATTTTCACGGCTTCCGCGATGACATTCTCCACATGTTCAAAGGTGAAACAATTTGCGACGGGCCCGCAGACTGTCGTCGTGCCGTGCGCCAAGCCGTTAAAAACGGTGCGGACGTTATCAAGATTACAGCCACAGGCGGAGTGCTGTCAGACACAAATGCCGGAACAGGCCAGCAATTGCTTGATGATGAATTAGAAGCGATTGTCGAGACCGCCGCCTCAATGGGCCGCAAAGTGACCGCTCATGCCCATGATAAAATCGGCATTGATGCGGCTCTTCGTGCCGGAATCGACTCCATTGAGCATGGCTCTTTTATGGATCAGGAAACGGCACAATTATTCAAAGACAATGACGCGGTGCTCGTCCCAACTGTTCTGGCGGGTATGACAGTGGTCGAGTGGTCCAATGACCCGAACACGTTTTTATCACCTTTTCAGGTCGCCAAAGCGAGGTCTGTTGGTCCTGCCATGCAGGCCATGGCACGCCTTGCCTATCGCAACGGTATCACCATCGCGTTTGGGACCGACACGGGTGTCTCACCCCACGGTCAAAACGCCAAAGAGTTCGAATATATGGTCGAGGCTGGAATGAGCCCGATGGAGGCGATTGCCAGCGCGACAGTCGTGGCCGCCAAGCATATTCAGATGGACGATAAGATCGGTTCACTCGAGATCGGAAAATTTGCCGACATCATTGCCGTCGATGAAGATCCGCTGGACGACGTCGCAGCGTTGATGGACGTCGACTTCGTGATGAAGGGCGGAACGATTTATAAGCACAAGACTTGATCCACCGCATCCCGGATAAACTCCGGGAGCGGATCGCATGAATCCATTTTCGCTTATTCTGGCGGCGGCCTTCTTCACGGCCGTCATCTCTGGCTTGTTCGGGATGGCGGGCGGCCTCATCTTTATGGGGATCATCGCCGTCTTTCTGGGGGTCGCTGAAGCGATGGTCGTGCATGGCGCGGTCCAGAGTGTCTCCAACAGTTCCCGCGCCTGGATGCTTCGGGGTGATGTACGGTGGGACATACTGGGTTGGACCGCACTAGGCGCACTGCCAGCCGCCCTTCTTATGCTCGCCGTGAGTTTCCTGCCGTCGAAAGCACAGCTCTACCTCGCTCTCGGTTTACTTCCGGTCCTGCTCTGGTTGCCGAAAGGTTGGCTCGCGGGCGATGCAGAGAAACCCACGCACGCCATGCTCTGCGGGGCATTGGTGATGGGGCTTAACCTGTCGGCAGGTGTGGCCGGTCCCGCCTTGGATTTCTTCTACGTAAAAACGGGCCTCACCCGGCAGCAAATCGTCGCGACCAAAGCTGTGACCATGTTTGCCAGCCATCTTGTGAAAATCGTCTATTTTGGTGTTCCGCTTGTCCGTGAAATTGGCCTGTCCGGATTACCGCCCGCTTGGTTCTTTATTCTGGCCATCCCCGTATCGATTGCCGGAACGTTTGTTGGCACGCGCCTCTTGCGGCGTTTCTCAGATGTCGGGTTCAAGCGCTATACGCGCATCCTCGTGACGCTCATCGGCGGTGTTTATGTCTTGCGGGGTTTAGCGTTGCTATAGGTATAAAGCGCGATCCCGATCAACGTGATCAGCGTTCCGATCCCATCCCATAGGCCAAACGGTTCATTGAGAACTAAAATGGCTGCGACAATCGTCGCTAGCGGCCCAACCATGCCAAGGATGGCGACGAGCTGCGCCCCAATCCGACCGATGGCGATGTTGATGAAGAAGCTGGGCATCAGCGTCGAAAAGACAGCGAGCCCCAAGCCAATCATCCAGAGTTCTTTAGGGAGCCTTAGCGCCTCCATCATTCCAGCAGGACCTCCTGAGACAATCACGAAGTGAACCATCAAGGCTGTGGCCGCACCAATCATGGCCAGACAGGTAAAGACGCGCGCCCCAATCCGATCAATGAAGCCCTTGGCGATCAGTTGGAACAGCGCGAACAAAGCTGCGCACAACAAGACTAAGCTAGCCCCCAGCCAGAGATTATCACTCTGTGTGATGTCGCCGCGCAGGAACACAACAGCGAGCCCGCTATAGGCCAAGGCCACTGAGGCCAGCCCCGCCTTCGTGATCGAACCGCCAAAGAAAAGCGCACCGAAGATGACGACGAAGGCGGGATAAGTGAAGAGCAGCAACCGTTCGAGCTGCGCCGTGATATATTTCAGGCCCTGAAAATCGAGAAAGGTACAGACGTAATAAGCCAGAACCCCAGCAGCCATGGCTGCGAGTGTTTCGCGCGCACCAATCCGCCCTTCTCCAGCCCGCCGCGCGATGAGCAAAATGAGGATATAGACAGGCATGGAGAGCCCCATACGCAAGACCATGAGTGTGACAGCTGGCAGGTCAGGAACGACACCATACGCCATCTTCACCAAAACGGCTTTCATCGAAAAGAGAACAGCGCCGAGAATACCCAGGGTGATTCCAAGGGTGTCGAACCGACGCTCAGGCGCGCCTAGCGCAGCCTCGCCTTGGACTTCGCGAAAGCTGGATTTCATGATTTTGTTTTGGTCTTGCGACGCGCGCGAAAGAAGGATCGCAAGAGTTCCGCCGCTTCGTCAGCCTTCACGCCTGAAATGACCTCCGGGCGGTGATGACAGGTCGGCATCTCGAAGAAGCGCACACCACTTTCCACTGCACCGCCTTTCGGATCGCTGGCCCCGTAAACCAAGCGGTCAAAGCGAGCGTAACTGATCGCCGTCGTACACATCGTACAGGGCTCGAGCGTCACGTAGAGCGTATGTCCTGGCAGGCGGTAATTACCGACCGTCTCACATGCCGCACGGATGGCCAGGATTTCGGCATGGGCTGTCGGATCGTTCAGCCGGATGGGCGCATTTGCGGCTTCGGCGACAATATTGCCGTCCGCATCCACAATAACCGCGCCGACGGGCACCTCGCCATCCCCAGCTGCGGCTTGCGCGAGGGCTAGGGCGCGGTCCATAGCGGCGATGTCGCTCTCATGAACGGTCATGAGCGCGCCTGTGAGTTGAGAACGCCCAATGGTCAAGCCGCAAGAAGACCGCGAACGCATCGCCAAACGTCTCGCCCGCGCTGGAGTGGCGTCCCGCCGTGGAGCTGAGCGTATGATTGAGGCGGGTTTGGTGCGCGTCAATGGCAAGGTGCTGACGACGCCCGCCTTCACGGTCAGCGCCAAAGATCAGATTGAGGTCAAGGGTCAACCGATTGCGGCGAAGGAGCCCCCACGCCTCTGGCGCTATCACAAACCACCGGGACTGGTGACGAGCCATAAGGATGAACGCGACCGTCGGACGGTCTTTGACGCCCTGCCGCCGGAGCTGCCCCGTGTGATCAGCGTCGGACGTTTGGACCTGACCAGTGAAGGGCTACTGCTGCTCACCAATGATGGTGAACTCGCCCGGCAATTAGAACTCCCCAGTACGGGATGGTCGCGTCGCTACCGGGCGCGCGCTTATGGCAAAACAACCCAAGAAAATCTCGATACACTGAAAGCAGGCATTGAGATTGACGGTGTCAAAACCGGACCGATTGAAGCGACGCTTGAAAGCGAACGCGGCGATAATGTCTGGGTCGAGGTGATGATCCGCGAAGGGAAGAACCGCGAAGTGCGGCGTGCGCTGGAAACACTCGATCTGAAAGTCAATCGCCTTATCCGGACGAGCTATGGCCCGTTTCAACTCCTGAACATGCCGCGCGGCGCTGTTGAAGAAGTCAAACGCAAACAGCTGCGCGATCAGGTCGGTCATCTGATTGATATCCCTCGCGAGCAGGATCGCCATAAAAGGAAGCCCCCGAAACGCGGGACGCACGCGAGCAAGAAAGCGCGCACGGATGTCAGCGCGACGAACGCTAAACGACCTCCCCCGAAAAAGGCTCAGGGCGGACGGCGCAAAGGGCCGCCGACCTCGAAGCGCTAAATCATGTTGGGCAAAAAAGTTATTATATCGGGACCGTCCTGCACCGGAAAAACCACTTTGGGTCTTCAACTCGCAGACAAGCTCAATCGACCCCAGATTGATCTAGACGATTTTCACTTTCTGCCGAACTGGGTGTGCAAGGACCCTAAACTGTTCGTTTCAGAGGTAAATTCAGCCGTCGATCAGCATGAGTCGTGGATTGTCAGTGGCGGTTACCACTCAAAACTAAAAGCCACGCTTTGGCCCAAAGCCGACACGATTATCTGGCTGGATCTACCGCTTCACATCATACTGACACGCTATTTCAAACGGACCTACCGCCGCGTCAGATTCCAAGAGCCATGTTGCGGTGAAAATTATGAGACGCTTGGTCATGTGATCTTTAAAGATAATATGTTGCTGCATATTCTGAAGACCTATGGACCGCGCAAAGAGCGATTAGCGGACTGGCGATATAATCGCTTCGCTGACAAGCAATGGATTGTCCCGACAAACCCTGAAGAGGTCCGTAAATTGATCGATGATGTGCCTCAGCGAAAGCCGCTATGCGCATAGTCTCAGGCCATCATCGCGGACGGACGATCCATACGCCCGACGGACGCAATACGCGTCCGACCTCGGATCAAACCCGCGAGTCGATTTTCAACATTTTGGATCATGCCGACTGGGCCCCACCTTTGGACGGCGCACATGTGATGGACATTTTTGCGGGATCAGGCGCACTCGGCCTAGAAGCGATCAGTCGCGGTGCTGAGTTCTGCGTCTTTATCGAACGCCATCCTCAAGCACTCGCCGCTATTCGAAAGAATATTGATCATTTCAAACTGGGCGATGAAGCACGCATTCACCGCTTTGACGCAACAAAGCTGAAACTCGCACCCGCAAATCGTCCTGCCTCCTTCACCCACGTCTTTATGGACCCACCCTATGGAAAAGGACTTTGGTCACCCGTTCTGCGGCGATTGCCGCAATATTTAGCCGATGATGCGGTTGTTGTCCTCGAGGAAAGCCGAGAAACTGACATCAATCCAAAGGGTTGGACCATTCTGGACGATAAAATCTGGGGTGCCGCTCGCGTCGTGTTTTTAAGACTGGGCCAAAGTCAGACCTAAGTCTTAATCAATTCGTTCCATTTTCGTGATAAACCTTCCGTATGGAGGACTAAGCCATGGATGAGTTGATTGAAAAAACGATGAGCCTGATCTTTGATGATCTGCCCACAGCGGGTGACTTTTTCGGACAGGATCACGAAACGCCTGCGCTCTTCCTCGAAGAGGATGAAATCCCGCTCTTTATTTAGAGTTTACGACAAGAGCTCCTCCCAAGCTTCTGTGGAGTCTTAGAAACATAGCTTACTCTAGAACATTTTGACGCTAGGCTTTGACATAAAGAGGACAGAAACTATTCTTCCTTGATGACCTTAGATGATTTTTACGCGCCTACGATAATCGCGATGATCATTGCGGTCGTCGCATGGCTCTCCAGAACTTGGATAACTGCAAGGCTAACTCAAAGCATCAAGGCCGAGTATGACGCCAAGTTAGTAGCAGTTCAGCAAGAGACAGCTCACAAATTCAACGAAAAAGAACGACTTGCTCAAAATATCTGGCGGCAGCGCGAGCAAGCCGGAGCTAGCGGCCTACAGGCGCTTTCAGCCAGCAACCTAGCTTTAGTAGAAAGAACATTCGACGCCGCAGAGCTACTTTTGAGTGCTCAAAGGACACTATCCAAAGCAATAATGCATGTGCACGCAGTATCCATGCTGAATTGGGAAGAGATAGAAAAAGATTTAGACAATCATGGCCTATCTGATTTCATGTCCGCTATAAAAACGAGCGGCATCCAGATGGATGACCTTGTCACGAAGGATATTGAGAAATGCCAGTTATATCTTAGTAAAAATTCTTGGGCTTACTACAAGGCGTATGAGGCCATAGTGATATTTTCAGTTACACGTGTGGAAGTCGTTAGTAGAGGATTGTCTTTAAAGACCTTAAAGCCTGATATTAACGAAGTTATCATCACTGCTCTGCCTCAATTCGAGGAATTACTGAATAAATTTGGTGTTGGAGCCTACAGTCAAATGCTACAGCCTTTAGCCGATGCCTTCGTCGAATCTTTGAGAAATGACGTGTTAGGCACATCTGTGAGTGATAAAGCAGTAAAAAAGGCACAAGATATTCTTGATGCCGTTCATAAAGTCGAAAAAAATTCTCTAGAGGGATTGTAATTCTTCAGGTTAAATCGCCCTGAACACTCACTCTTCCTCCAAAGTAAAGTCTAAAGCGACACTCTAAAACAGATCATTCAACCCTGACGGCGAGAGATCCCCTTCAAACGTCTCCCGTTCCTCAGATGTGA
>JBCBGR010000046.1:0-12894 GCA_038526555.1 Pseudomonadota bacterium | reverse complement strand
GTTCATCTGTGAATGCGTGCATGTTCGGCAGTTTGCGCGCTTCTCGCACAGAGACAGACAGAGACGTTTCCGGCACCCAATCATACCAGAGCGCCTCAGCGCGCCTTTCGCGCATCAAGCGCATATAGCGGGCCTCATCATCATAGACGCGTTGCAGGTTCGCCCCGTCTTCGGGCGGCAAAGCGATGGGACCTTTGGGGTCAGTGATTGATGCGACCGGGCCGGAGACAGATTTCAAAACCATGCCCTTCTTACGGGTGATGGAGGATTAAGGCGTCGGCGAGCCATCCTTTACATCAAACGCATAGAGGAGCGTGCGCTGACGATCCGAGAAATTATCATCCGAGATGATCCAAGCGCGCAGGCCATCTTCAATGTCTTCCAAGGCGACCCCTTCAAAATTATCGACCAACAGGGGCTGTGCGAGCGTGACACTATGAGGTTCACTCTGATCAGAGCGCATCACATCCAGTCGGATACGATTGCCGAGTTCGCGATCATAGGCGCGGTAGAGAAAGACGGTCGCTGTCTTAGTGTCGCTAAGGGCGATTTGGTCCGCCCCGACAGGGCGAAAGCCTTCGGCCAGATTGGGCGGAGGAGAAAGCGCAGCGAGGTGCCCTTTGCCATCCTCTGTGATCTGCGCTGTTTGTGCCTCGTCGCCTCGCAATTGCTCATAGAGAATGTGCAGTCCGCCCTCCGGGTCCATCCAGAGCGCCTCCGGGCCCGCATTGGCCCGGATTGGGCGGAGGCCATAACGGTTCGGCGGATCTGCGACCAAAACCCCTTTTGCCGCCGCACCACACGCGTCCAGCGCGAACGCCAGAACGCGGAAATCCCGCTCATAGGACACCAATGTCAGCCCATCCCGCAGCGTGAGCCCTTCCGCATCCGATGTGAGCTTGCCGGGCTTGATCAGTAGGTTTTCAAACTGCATGGGCGCGATTTCTGCTTCGCCGTTCAGACGGCCATCTGTGCGCCCCAACCGGATGAAGCGTCCCGTATCAGACACGGTCAGCAAATCGCCACTTGGTTCAATGGCGAGTCCAGAGAGACCGCCAAGATCAGGATTAGACGACATGATCTCCCAACCGCCTGCGAAGGAGATCGATGTCGAAAGGGAAGGAATAACGCCTTCCGGTGCCAAGGCGACGGGGCTGATCTCGATGGGGAGCGGCTCGAATTTTGATTGGGTCGGCGCGCCTTCGCATGAGCGCTCTTTAAGCCCGTCAGCAGCGTCAGTGAGCTGCCATGGTTTGACGTCATGGGCGAATGCCGTTCCCGTGATCATCAGAGCCACGGTGGATAGGGCAAAAAGAGATGGTCGGATCATTTGATGGCTTTAGACCGCCTTCATGGCGGAGTCATGACACAGGCGCTTGCGACTTGATCCCGTTACATCGACCGCCTAGTCTAAAATTAATGCGGGCGTAGCTCAGGGGTAGAGCGTCAGCTTCCCAAGCTGAATGTCGTGGGTTCGAATCCCATCGCCCGCTCCAGTTTTTAGCTCCACTCCAGCAAGACTTTCCCCGTCTGCCCCGTTTCCATCAGATCGAACGCCTCCTGAAAATCATCCTCCTTGAAGCGGTGCGTGATCATGGGTTTCATGTCGAGGCCGCTATCGATCATGGCGAGCATTTTGTACCAAGTCTCATACATTTGTCGGCCGTAAATGCCCTTAAGGGTGAGCGCCTTGCCGACCAGCTTTCCGAGGTCGACCGGATAAGGCTGTGAGGGCAAGCCGAGCATGGCGATATTGCCGCCCATTAGCATCGTGTCGAGCATCTGATCAAAGGCGGGTTTGGCCCCGCTCATCTCCAGCCCGACATCAAAACCTTCGCTCATACCGATCTCGGTCATAACAGTTTTTAGGTCCTTGGTCATTGAATTGACCATGGTCGTGCGGCGCGTGAGCGTCTTGGCAAAGTCCAGCCGCCAGTCATTAATGTCGGTCAGAACCACACGCCGAGCACCTGCTCGCTCGCATACCCGCGCGGCCATAATACCGATCGGGCCAGCGCCCGTAATCAGAACGTCTTCGCCGACCAGATCATAGGCAAGCGCCGTATGGACGGCATTACCGAGGGGGTCGAGGATCGCGGCGATCTCAATGTCAAAGTCGTCGCCGAGCGGGATCACATTGAACTCGGGTAAGGCCATATAATCCGCGAAAGCCCCGGGCAGGTTCACACCAATGCCTTTTGTATCGGGGTCCAAGTGGAACTTACCCGCCCGTGCATTGCGCGATTTTCGACCCACCACATGGCCTTCGCCGCTCACCCGGTCCCCGACTTTCACGCGTGTGACGGTGGAGCCGATGGCCGCGACGGTGCCGCCATATTCATGACCGACAACCAATGGCACGGGAACGTTCTGCTGCGCCCACTCATCCCACTTATAAATGTGCATGTCTGTGCCGCAGATGGCGGTGCGTTCGATCCTTATGAGTACCTCATTTGGTGCGATTTCCGGGACTGCGACCTCTTCCATCCAGAGTCCTTTTTCGGGCTTGGCTTTGACGAGGGCACGCATCGTCTGAGGGATTTCTGGGGGAAGCGTCATGACACGACACCCAGTTCCCGCCCGACCTTCGTGAATGCGGCGATACATTGATCAATCTGTTCTGGCGTATGGGCGGCGCTCATCTGCGTGCGGATACGGGCGAGCCCTTTGGGTACGACCGGGAAGAAGAAACCGATGACGTAAATCCCTTCGTCTAGAAGGCGCGCGCTCATCTCTTGCGCAAGCTTGGCGTCATGCAGCATGACCGGAATAATCGGATGATCACCGGGCAGCAGATCAAAGCCCGCTTCCGTCATGCCAGCTCGGAATCGCTTCGCGTTTTCAAACAGGCGCGTGCGAAGGTCTTCGCCTTCGCGGACCAGTCGGATCGCTTCGATCGACGCCCCGACTAGGTTCGGCGCGAGCGAGTTGGAGAAGAGATAGGGCCGCGAGCGCTGGCGTAACATATCGATCACGGGCTGCGCGGCGCAGGTAAAGCCGCCCATGGCGCCGCCCAGCGCCTTGCCGAGTGTCCCTGTCAGAATATCGACTCCGCCATCGACCCCGCAATGGGACGCCGTGCCTTTGCCCGTCTCACCCATGAAGCCGGTTGAATGGCAGTCATCCACCATCAGGATTGCGTTATATTTTTCCTTCAGCGCGACGATGTCTTTCAGGTTCGCGATCGTCCCGTCCATGGAGAAGACGCCGTCAGTCGCGATCATAATGTGACGCGCGCCGGCCTCGCGGGCCTCTTTCAACTTAGCCTCCAGATCAGCCATGTCATTATTGGCATAGCGATAGCGCTTGGCCTTGCAGAGGCGGATGCCATCAATGATCGACGCATGGTTCAGGCTGTCCGAAACAATCGCGTCTTCGGGGCCGAGTAGGGGTTCAAACACACCGCCATTGGCGTCAAAGCAGGCCGCATAAAGGATTGTGTCGTCATAGCCGAGCCAGTCCGCGAGGTCTTTTTCGAGCTGGCGATGTTGATCCTGCGTGCCGCAGATAAAGCGCACACTCGCCATGCCAAAGCCATGGTGCAGCAACGCCTTCTCGCTCGCGGATATCAATCGCTGGTCATCCGCCAATCCGAGATAATTGTTCGCGCAGAAGTTAAGGACCTCGCCGTCGGCCAGGCTAATCTCTGCGCCCTGTTCAGACTTGATGACTCGCTCGCGCTTGTAGAGCCCGTCTGATTCAATCTGTTCGAGTTCGTCAGAAAGATGAGAAAGAAAGGAAGACATAGGGGCCCTTACCGCAGCTTGCGTGGTTGAGGAACTCTATAAAGGTCCGTCTTTGCGAAAGAGTTTTTCTTCAAAGAGGGTCCGGTGACCCTCTTTGGCATGAATTGATCCTAACTGGATTTGACGTAGCGCTCCATGATCTCGGGGAGCGGTATGTATTCATCGCTATCACCGACGACTTTGGGGAAGTTTCCAACTTTCCAATCATGGGCGGCCTGTTGGATGCGCTCTTTTCGGGAGGAGACAAAATTCCACTCGATGAATCGCTGTCCGATGGGGGCGCCACCAACCGCTGCAAAGCGAGCATCCGTTTCGGCGTGGATTTGTTTCGCGGTTGTCATATCGAGCACGCTGAGCGACTGAACCGGGCAGGTCTCTCCATCGACATTCAGGCTTCCGGAGGTCACATAGATGGCCAGTTCTTCCACATCAGGCAGATCAAGACAGGCTCCAGCAGCCAGACTCGCTTCGAAATAGATCGTCGGGTGAAATGTGAGGACCGGGCTTTTCACGCCGTAAGCTTCGCCCATCATGACCCGACCTTTGACGCCGTCCGCCTCAAACGTGGGGATGTCATCCGAGGGATAATGATGGAAGCTGGGGTCTCGCTCTTCCTCAGATTCTGGCAAAGCATGCCAGAGCTGTAGCCCTTCCATCTGATAGCTCTCCGTCATCTCCGCGGCGGGGCGTTCCGAATGGACGATGCCTTTGCCCGCCACCATGAGATTGATCGCTCCGGGACGGATCACGGCGTCAGAGCCGACCGAGTCCAGATGATGGATCGCGCCTTCGAAGAGGTAGGTCACGGTCGCGAGATTGATGTGCGGGTGTGGGCGGACATTCATGCCTTCGCCAGGGCTAAAGTGTGCCGGGCCAAAATGATCGAAGAAGACCCAAGGGCCGATGGAACGGGTTCGCCCTTGCGGCAGAGCGCGGCGCACAGAGAATTCACCCAAGTCTTTTTCCTTGGGCGTAATGACCCGAAGAAGGCTGGAGCCCTCTCCATCCTTGGCAGCAGCATCAGGGCAATTTGTGTAAGACATGGGCGGTCCTTATCACGAGGCCTTATTTGAGGGAAAGCCCGTGACCTTGCCGAAGGATAGGGTTATTCGCTTCGTATGGCTGCGTTGCACTTTGATATGGAGCTGGACAATCGTCCGCTCATCCGGCCTTTCTCAATTGCGACAGGTGTTCGGACTCATCAACCCGTGTTGACGGTGCGGCTCTCTCAGGGCGATCATGTCGGCGTCGGGCAAGCCACAGGCGTGAGCTATCTGAAGGATACGCCGCCGCAGATGAAAGACCAGATCGCCGCCGTCGCGCGCCAGATTGAAGCCGGGGTTGATCGTTCTGCACTGCAAAAGATTTTACCCGCTGGAGGCGCGAGAGCCGCCCTCGATGCGGCGCTGTGGGACTTGGACGCGAAGCGAACGGGGGTTAGTGTAGCTGACCAGATCGGCGTAAAGTCCGGGGCGCTTGAGAGCGTTTTCACCATCGGTCTCGACACACCGGAAGCCATGGCCGAGCGCACACACATTGAAAGCTGGCGACCGATCCTGAAAGTGAAACTGGGGGGAAGCCCGGACCAGGAAGCCGCTCGTATCCGAGCCGTCGCGGACGCAGCAGGATCAACGCGGTTGGTCACCGATGCCAATGCCGCTTGGACACCTGACCAGCTGATTGAGTTGGCCCCGATTGCGGCAGACGCAGGTTTTGAGTTGATCGAACAACCGCTCCCAGCAGGTGCAGAACAAGCGCCGGACGCGCGGGCCGCTTTGCTGGCGGCGTCTCAATCAGTCCCTCTTTGCGTCGATGAGAGTTTTCAAAGTCTGGACGATTTTGATGCTGTCGCTGACCTCTACCAGTTCATCAATATCAAACTCGATAAATGTGGCGGGCTGACCGAAGGGTTGAAAATCCGGGATCGCGCGCGGGCCAAGGGGCTGGGGATTTTTGTCGGCTGTATGATCTCGCCAACGATTGCGATTGCCCCGGCTTTCCTACTGGCGCAGGGCGCGGACTATGTCGACTTGGATGGTCCTTTCTGGCTTCACGATGAACCCGTTGAACTAACGTCAGACGGATTATTCGCCCCGATCTCACCCCAAGTCTGGGGAGGCTCGCATGCATAAAATTCAGAAACCCTATCTCTTATTCCTCGGTGACGCGAACCGAGAATATGGGGCCAAGACGGCGCAGGGCGTCTTGCATTGGGTGCCGGATCAATGTGTGGGGCAGTTTCGATTGCCAGGCTGCGAGATTGATCTGGGTATCGCGGATATGGATTTTGAAGAGGCTTATGCCGCAGGCGGTCGGACCGTCCTACTGGGCGTGGCTAACCGTGGCGGCGTTCTCCCGGATCATTGGGTGCCGCATTTGATCAAAGCGGTGAAAGCGGGCTTTGATGTGGCGGCGGGTCTTCATGTCCGGCTGAACGATCTGACCTGTTTGAAAGCGGCTGCTGACAAACAAGGCCGCACGCTTCATGATGTGCGTCACTGGTCGGGCGGCCCCATGCCGCTCGGCACGGGCCGTAAACGGTCCGGTCACCGCGCGCTGATTGTGGGGACTGATTGCGCCGTAGGGAAGAAGTTCACGGCTTTGGCCGTTCATCAAGCTTTGGTCGAGAAGGGCGTTGATGCCACCTTCCGGCCGACGGGGCAGACGGGGGCGCTGATCTCGGGCTATGGCTGCGCGCTGGATACCATTCCGGGCGATTTTATCTCGGGCGTCGCTGAAGCGCTGTCACCTGATAATGATCCCGATCATTGGGACGTCATCGAAGGACAAGCAACAGTTTTGCATCCGACCTTTGCGGCGGTCACAATCGGCCTTGTTCACGGGTCTCAACCGGACGCGATGATTGTCTCCCACGATCTGGGACGCACAGAGATGCGGGGCTTGCCCGGACGGGTTTTGCCAACACTCTTAGATACAATTGACGCGCATGAGCGCGCCGCCCGTGTCAATAATCCAAAGGCCCGATGTGTCGCGATCAGTGTGAACACGTCCGCTGTGGATGAGGACGCTGCCCAAACAGCTCTCGCTGAGATTGAACAAATGACAGGCTTGCCAAGCACTGACCCGATCCGCTTTGGTGCCGACATATTGGCCAAGGCGATTTTAGACACAATGGAACCGCATAATGAGTGACAAGAAGACATCTGAGGAGAAGCCGGTCACGCTTGCGGATTATATTCCGGATGAGCCGCTTATCACGCCGGCAGCGAAGAAAGCCGCGCGTGAGAGTCTCAGCGCCGCCGATCGCGCGCGTTTGGAAGCGCTGGAACGCGCTGTGCGCGAAACCGAACCTGACGCCGTGCATCAATCCAAAAAGAAACGCGGCAAGTCGAAAAAATCTCGCGCCAATCAGCCCCGCCAACATGACGCGCGCAAGAAAAACAATCTCGTCTTCTGGGCGATTGTTGTCATGCTGATCGTTGGGTTCGCCATGATGGACTAGGCGAACCCAGATATTTACTCAGCGGCCTCGCTCACAGGGATTTCCAAACGGGTCAGCATTTCCTTCGGAATGACTTGCCAGAACTTCCCGCGCTGATGCTCCCACTCGGTCAGGAGCGTTTGCGAAAACTCAGAGCCTGTGGCCGCCGCATGTTCACGGACGAGGTCTTTTAGCTCTGTCTCATAATGTTCTGAGGCGAGGCGCTGCCAGACCACATTGTCCGGATTGACCGCGCGTTCAAAGTCGTCGTCTTCATCAAAGACATAGGCCATCCCGCCCGTCATGCCCGCGCCAAAATTATCGCCAACACTGCCGAGCACGACGACAGTTCCGCCTGTCATATATTCGCAGCCATTGGTGCCAAGACCTTCGACAACGGCCCTTGCGCCAGAGTTTCGAACCGCAAAGCGTTCGCCGCCACGACCCGCCGCCATGAGTGTTCCGCCCGTCGCGCCGTAAAGGCAGGTGTTTCCAACAATTGCTGAATGGTGGCTCACAATCGGTGTCCGCTTTTGGGGCTTCACCACAATGTCCGCGCCTGACAGGCCTTTGCCAACATAATCATTCGCATCGCCATTCACGATCAGCTTCAAACCCGTAATGGCGAAAGCGCCCAGACTTTGTCCGGCACTGCCATCCAGTTCGACGGTCAACTGACCGCGCGCCGCACCAGACGCGCCGAAATGCTTGTAAATATGATGCGATGTCCGCGTGCCGACGGCGCGATGCGTGTTTTGCACCGCGTAAGTCAGATGCGTTTTCTCGCCGCGTTCAAAGAGCTGCTTCGCGTCACGCACAATCTGAGTATCGAGCGTATCCGGCACATCAATGCGCTGATGGCGTGTGTCTTGGATGGGGTCTGTGTCGACCTTGGCCAGGATCGGGTTAAGGTCGAGATCATCGAGATGCTCCGCCCCGCGGCTGACCTGCGCGATGAGGTCTGTCCGACCAATAATGTCTTCCAGCTTTTCCGCGCCAATTTGAGCGAGAATGTCGCGCACTTCTTCGGCGATGAACGTCATCAGGTTGATGACCTTTTCAGGCGTTCCCGTGAATTTCTCACGCAGAGCGGGGTCTTGAACACAGACACCGACCGGACACGTGTTGGAGTGGCATTGACGCACCATGATACAGCCCATGGCGACAAGGCTCAGCGTTCCGATCCCATATTCTTCCGCGCCGAGCATTGCGGCGATGACAATATCGCGGCCTGTCTTCAGGCCGCCATCGGTTCGCAGCGTAATCGCATCGCGCAGCTTATTCAGCTTCAGGACTTGATGCGCCTCAGACAGGCCCAGCTCCCAAGGAATACCCGCATATTTCAGCGATGTATTGGGCGACGCGCCCGTCCCGCCATTATGACCCGCAATCAGGATCGTATCGGCCTTTGCCTTGGCGACACCCGCGGCAATTGTGCCAACCCCGGATGAAGCGACCAGCTTGACGCAGACCCGCACGGTCGGATTGATCTGTTTCAGGTCATAGATGAGCTGCGCCAGGTCCTCGATGGAATAGATATCGTGGTGCGGTGGCGGGCTGATCAGCGTCACGCCCGGTGTCGCATTTCGGAATTTCGCAATCAGCTCTGTGACCTTAAAGCCCGGAAGCTGCCCGCCTTCACCGGGCTTGGCCCCTTGCGCGACCTTGATTTCGATTTCCCGGCACTGGTTCAGATACTCGGCTGTGACGCCAAAGCGGCCTGAGGCGATCTGCTTGACGGCACTGTTTGGATTGTCGCCGTTGGGCAGCGGATGATAGCGTGCGCGGTCCTCCCCGCCTTCGCCGGAGACGGACTTCGCGCCAATCCGGTTCATGGCAATGTTGAGTGTGCCATGCGCTTCAGGGGAGAGCGCGCCAAGCGACATGCCCGGCGTGCAGAAGCGACGCCGAATTTCATTCACGCTCTGAACCCGCGACAGCGGGATCGGCTCGCCAAGCGGTTTGATGTCGAGCAGGTCACGGACCTGAATCGCCCCGCCACCGTTCACGACATCCGCGTAACGCCGATAGAGCTCATAATCATCCCGGCTCACAGCTTCCTGGAGCATGTGGATCATGTCGGCTTTGTAGGCGTGGCGTTCGCCTTTCGCCCGGACCTTGTAGAGGCCACCAATGGGCAAACGCACGACTGCAGAATCGTAGGCCATTTCATGGACGGCGAGCAGTTTCGTCTCAATCCCGGCCAAGCCGATCCCACTGATCCGGCTCGTCATGCCCGGGAAGAATTCGCCAACGAGGGCGCGTGAAAGGCCGAGCGCCTCAAAATTCAAGCCACCGCGATAAGAGCTAATGACGCTGATCCCCATTTTGGAAATGATCTTCAGCAGACCGCCTTCAATCGCAGCCTTGTAGCGGGCGACAGCTTCGTCATCACTGCAATCGATCAACCCACGACGGATGCGATCCTGCACAGAATCTTGTGCCATATAAGCATTCACTGCAGTGGCCCCAGTACCAATGAGAACGGCAAAATAATGCGTGTCGAGGCATTCGGCGGAACGGACAATAATCGAACAAGAAGAGCGTAAACCCCGATCCTTCAAGTGCTTTTGTACCGCACCTGTTGCCAGGATTGCAGGGACAGCTGCGCGGTCTTCACTCACCGCTTCGTCAGAGAGAACAATGTTCTCGACCCCGTTTCGCACAGCCGCTTCAGCCGCGTCCTGAATGTGGTGGAGAGCCGTCATCAACCCGTGTCCAGCAATCGCATCCGGAGAAGGGACCTCAAACGTGCAATCGATCACCTGCAGGCGCTTACCCATCATGGCGTGGAAGCGCTCATACATGCCGTTCGTCATGACAGGGCTGTCCAGCACCAGCATTTCGTGCGTCTGGCTGCCGGATTCCTCTAGAATATTGCGCAAGTTCCTGAAGCGCGTCTTGAGGCCCATGACGCGTGTTTCACGAAGCGGATCAATGGGCGGGTTCGTGACCTGGCTGAAGTTCTGACGGAAGAAATGCGACAGCGGTCGATAGAAATCAGACAGGACCGCGAGGGGCGTATCGTCTCCCATGGACCCGACCGACTCTTTGGCGCTCTCAGCCATCGGGGTCAGGATCATCTCCATGTCTTCCATGGTCTGACCACAGGAGACCTGACGGCGCACCAATTCTTCGCCAGAAAGAACAGGTGCGGGCTCTGACCCCGCGAGCTTCTCGTCCAAATTGACGACGCGATTTAGCCACTTCTTATAGGGGCGTTTTTCGGCTAGCTCTGTGATGATCTCGGTCGAACTGTAGAATTTGCCCTGATCGAGATCGACAGCAATCATGCGGCCCGGGCGGATGGCCCCGCGCTTGACAATGTCGGCTTCGTCCATGGGGCACATTCCCGTTTCAGAGCCGACGGCCAAGATGCCGTCACTGCTGACAGAATAGCGCAGCGGACGGAGACCATTGCGATCCAGCCCGGCCATCGCCCAGCGCCCATCATAGGCCGCAATCGCGGCGGGGCCGTCCCACGGCTCCATTACGGCATTGCAATAGGCGTAAAGCGAGCGCCAGCTTTCGGGCATCAGGTCGCCGCGCTTGGAGTAGGCTTCTGGGATCAGCAGTGTTTTTGCCATGGGGGCAGAGCGTCCTGCGCGAACCAGCAACTCAAAAACCGCATCCAGCGCAGCAGAGTCGGAAGAGCCTTTCTGGATGATGGGCTTCACGTCATCCGCGCGTTCCTTGAATGCAGAGGAGGCCATTTTGATCTCATGGTTTTTCATGAAATTGACGTTGGCACGCAGCGTGTTGATCTCTCCATTATGAGCGAGCATTCGAAAAGGCTGCGCGAGTTGCCAGCTTGGGAATGTGTTGGTTGAGAACCGTTGGTGATAGATCGCAGCGCGTGAGACAAACCGTTCATCGCGCAGGTCTGGATAGAAGTTATCAATGTCCTCCGCGAGGAACATGCCCTTATAGATGACGGTTTGAACAGAGAGCGAGCAGACATAAAAGCTCGGAATCTGTTCTGCGATCACGCGCTTTTCGATCCGTCGGCGTATGACAAAAAGTTCGCGTTCCAACGCATTGCCTTTGCGGCCTTGCGGATCGCGGAACAGGACTTGTTCAATTTCAGGACGCGTAGCTCTGGCTTTCTCACCAATGACGTCAATATCAACAGGGACCTGGCGCCAGCCATAAATGTAAAAGCCTTCGCGGATAAGCTCTGATTCAACGATGGTCCGGGCTGCTTCCTGCGCGCCCATGTCGATGCGCGGCAGGAAGATCATACCGACAGCGATCTTGGCCGTTGAGGGCTTATGGCCCGTTCGTTCGACCTGCGCGCGGAAGAATTCCTGCGGAATATCGAGGCGGATACCCGCCCCGTCGCCAGTCTTCCCGTCCGCATCCACAGCTCCCCGGTGCCAGACATTTTTCAGGGCCTGAATGGATTTCTCGACCACATCACGCCGCGCCTTGCCATCGATGGAGGCGACCAAGCCGACCCCGCAAGAAGACTTTTCATGCGCCGGATCATAGGAGTTTGCGTCGATCAGCGCGTCACGCTGCTGTTCATACTCTGTCAGCCAGTTTGTCATTGGGACATCTCTGCGTCTTCTGCCGCGAAAGCGGCAAAGGCCTCTTCCCCGGTCAGGCGGGGATGATTCCCCGCAAATTGGTAATAATCGGGTTTTTCGTCGACGAAGATTTCCTTCGCGACGCTCAATCCTTCGGGTAAGTCCACCGCTCCTCCGGCGATGCTCCAGAAATTGGGCTGGGCTTTAAGCCGGTAGAACAGGCTCGCACCGCAGATGTTGCAGAAACCGCGTTGCGCCCATTCTGAACTCTTATACCAAGTTAGGCTCTCAGAAGCCTCGAACTCAATATCTTCGCGGATGTCGATGCCGATAAACGGTCCGCCATTCCACCGACGACAGGTCTCACAGTGACAGATGTCGATATGATGGGGCAGGGGCGTTTTAAAGGCGACGCCCCCGCAGAGACAGCGCCCGGAAAGGCGAACTTTGGATGTTCCGTCGGACATGATTATTCAGCCGCTGTTTTCAGCTCAGCACTTTCCAGCGCTTTCAAATATTTATGCATATGCGCGGCGGCATCCCGGCCCTCGCGGATCGCCCAGACGACAAGGCTCGCGCCGCGGACAATATCACCGGCCGCATAGACGCCGGGCAGGTTAGTCTCAAAGGTAAGCGGGTTTGCTTTGATCGTGCCCCAACGCGTTGTTGTGACGTCCTTGCAAAGATCATTCATGTCTTCCGGCGTGAAGCCGAGCGCCTTTATGACCATATCTGCGGGCAAGTCGAATTCCGCGCCAGGCACGGCTTCCGGCGTCTGACGGCCAGACGCATCCATCGGGCCGAGGCGCATCCGGTCAGCACGAACCGATGAAGCTTGCCCGCCATCATCATGAACAGATTTCGGGCTGGCGAGCCACTCAAACTTGACGCCCTCTTCCTGCGCATTGGCCGTCTCGCGGCGAGAGCCGGGCATGTTGGCGTGATCTCGTCTGTAAAGGCAGGTCACAGACTTGGCCCCTTGTCGGACGGCCGTGCGGACGCAATCCATCGCCGTGTCGCCTCCCCCAATAACAACGACGTCTTTACCCTCAGCGGTTTCGCTTTCAATCTTATCGCCGAGGCCGCGCTTATTGCTGTCGATCAGGAAGTCGAGCGCAGGTCGAACGCCATCTGCGCCAGCGCCAGGAACGGACAAATCCCGCGCTTTGTAAACGCC
>JBCBGR010000045.1:0-13204 GCA_038526555.1 Pseudomonadota bacterium | reverse complement strand
CACCCTTTGCGCACTATTCAACTGATTATCAATGCGGCGCAAAGGGTGGAAGGGTCTGGTCGTCCGGATATGGAACAGCTTCTCATGATAGCTGATGCCGAAATCGCAAATGTCCAAGTCATGTGGCATCCACGGCTTAGCGATACACTTTCAGAAGCAACGCCACCCGAAGCTTTCATCTTGGCCGCAGAACATGTGGATGCACCACTTCATGTCTTGGAATATGAGCCCGACGACTATTCAGATCGCATCCATTTGAATGATCATGGACAGACGCGTATGGCAATCCAACTTGCACGCATTCTTGCAGGTCCAAACCGTGACACGGCATGGTTAGACATGACGGGAGATTGACCTTTAACGAGCCATTTGAATGCGATTTCGACCTGACAGGCTCTCAAGTGATGTTTATGTTAGACTTATGAAACGTCTACTGGTTGCTCTATTCTTCGCTTTGCTTGTTGGGCCATCCTTCGCTCAGACAGCACAGGATGATGTGGTCGAGTTTGGCGAGCCAGTGCCTCTGACTATTGTGGCTGAAAACGGCACACACAGCTTCCTCGTCGAAGAAGCCAAGACGCTTGACCAGCAGGCGCGTGGCATGATGTGGCGCGAAGAGATGGGTGATGATGAGGGCATGATCTTTGAGTTTGCTGAACCGAAAGTTGCGACCATCTGGATGAAGAATACGGCCATCCCACTCGATATCCTGTTCGTTCGCTCTAATGGTAAAATCCTCAAGATTGAGCATATGGCCCAACCTTACTCCCTACGCTCTGCGAGCTCTGAAGCCGTCATTGCGGGTGTTGTGGAGTTGAAAGGCGGTCGTGCGCTCGAGTTGGGCATTAAGCCGGGAGATACAGTCCAACATCCATTTTTCGGCAGTTAGGCGCTTGCCTTACGCGGCTAAATGTCTAATGAGCCGCTTCGTCTGGAACGGGGAGTAGCGCAGCCTGGTAGCGCATCTGTTTTGGGAACAGAGGGTCGCTGGTTCGAATCCAGTCTCCCCGACCAGACTATTCCATTGAAATCATTACGAATTTTATTTCTAACCTCTTTCGGGTTTAGGAGACTTGTGGAACATTCTACAGGTCTTCTACACTTTGGGCTGCTGAATCGACGGCCCATCGTTAGTCAAGGCCCATGTGCTCAAAGCCCATATGGCGATCAATTCACTCTAAAATGGCTTTTGGAGACCGCTAAGGTCCTGAGGGTTGGCTGTGCGGAAAGATATGATCCGCCCTCAGGCTATTCACGCAATTAAGCTGTTGGATAATCGACGTTATTGCTCAGGGATCTCGTTCTTACCTCGCTTAGATTTTGTTCGGAATGACTGGAGATGATCTCTTAATTGACAAAACCTATCGTTTCCAATATTTCTAAAATACGGAAATATTGGAAATACTATGACCTATATTAGCGCTTTTCTTGAAGATCTCACGCCTGAACAGGCTCAGCAGAAAGCTGCGATCCGGTTGCTGTCGGCTATCGATACGGTCGCAGGACCTCAAAGCGCGAGCGATGATGTCATGTCTGTTGATCGTGACGCTGTTCTGTCGGTGCTGAAGGAGGAGGAAGGAAAGGGCATCTCCGACGATGCGCTCCGCAAGCGTATTGGTGCCGTGAATAGGCTTGGCGACGCAAGCTTTGAGCTTCGCGATCGAAAAGACATCTTCATGCTCATATGGGACGCGAAGAAATTTAATACATTCCGGTCGATGCGTGTTTTGAAGAACACGAAAGAAGCGACCCGAAAAAACACGGCCATCGATGAGGACATGTTCGAAACGCCTCGTGTGATAGCCCCGGGCGTAGACCAGATTATTCCCGTTTTCATTTCCCATGCATGGGAAACAGAAGACATCGAAGATGTGGTGTCCGAATTCTATGATACGCTGAAATCGAAATGTGACTTCCTGCCAGAAAAGTACCGTCATTTTCAGATTGAACTCTTCTTTGACCGCGCCAGCATGCACGGGCGCGCAGATTTTGAAGCACAATATCTCCCAAAAGCGCAATCTGCCATGGTGGGTGTCTTCCTAATGTCTGACAAGTGGTTCCAGAGCGAGGACTGCCAAAAAGAAGCGAGTTGCTTTTACGACTCATCCGATAAACCCTTGGATCACAAACGATTTCTACGCGTCCGGGTGTCAGGTAATGCTGATCATGGTGACAAAAAATATAGTGACTACCCGCAATATCCGAGGCTGTGGGACAAAAGTTGCAAAACACTTCTAGACGTCTGGGATAAAGGCCGCGCTGCCAGAGACGCATTCACAACCAAAATCCGTGATGAAATTTGCGAAGCGATCGTAGAGCTTCTGCCGTCTATTGAGGAGACGCCCGTCGACAAGGCCCTCGAACCGAAACGCCAGAAAACCGAACACGTTTACAAGGCGATCCAAAATTCAGGGCGGGGCGAACTTGACGCTCATGTCATGAAAAGAAACGTCATTCCGCTCAAGGCCTTTGAGCGAGGGAAGAATGACTCCGTCGACGCGATGGAGGTTCTGACCGATTGGGCGAGATCTGACACAGCTCCCAATCGGCTGACGGCCCTCCTTGGCGGGTTCGGTGCCGGCAAAACCACAACCGCGCAAATGTTAGCCAATGCTTTGTTTGAAGACGACAATGCGCCCACACCGATCTACCTGGATCTTCGCAAACTCGTATCAGTTCTGCGCCGCGCTGAGAATCATCCAGAGATTGGCGAGCTAATCATCAGGGCCCTCGATTCGGATGTCTTGTCTGTAGAGGATGTGCCGGACCTGAAGGAGATCATTAGAAACCGGCACTGCGTTATTATCTTGGACGGTCTGGACGAAGTCGGGACACGTCTGGGTGTTGCGCAAACGGCGAAGCTCTATCGCGAGTTTCTCGACATCATCCCAAGAGAGGTCTGGAACGCAGATATCAAAAATGGTCAGGCGGATTGGGCGGCGTGTAAAAGTCGTTTATTCGTCACCTGTCGAACGCAATTCTTCCGCGACAATATTGGCGAACAGTCAACGCTTGGAGGGTTTGATCGCCATAATGTCGGCAAGAATTCTGTTAGAACATGGCACGTCGCGCCCCTCTCTCCGGATCAAATCAAAAATATCTTCATTCGCGCATTGGGTAAGACACAGGGCACGGAATTTAGCGAGCAGCTTGAAAAAGTGCACGACCTGAAAAGCCTTGCCGAAAAGCCCATTATGGCTGTCTACCTGTCTGAGGTCTGTGACGAGATCCTTGCGCGCGTCTATAAAAAGCAGGCAGTGAATGTCGCGGCCATCTATAAATCGCTCTTTGGGCGCACGATCTCACGCGACGGCGACAAGGACACAGTGCTTGGACAACGGGACCGCGAACAGCTGTTGCTAGAGCTCGCGATTTACCTGTGGCGTGATCGTGAGACCTCTATTGCGATCGATGATCTTGAAGACTGGCTTGATAAATATATTGTTGCGACAGAGACATTGAAGAGCTTGATATCAGGGACTCCAGACGTTCGTCAGCGTATCTTCACCGAAGTCCGCAACGCCTCCTTGCTTTTTCGATCTTCAGATAATGAGTTCCGATTTACGCACACCTCCTTCTTTGAATTTTTCTTAGGCCTCGCCTTCGTCGACTACATCAAGACGGGCCAATGGGCGGATTATGTTGATGAAGATGATGTGCCGGTCTTCAGTGCGGAAACAAAAGACTTTGTTTTCCAAAATCTCATCCTCGAAAAAGAGCGCGAGCAAAAAAAGTTTAAAAAGGAACTGGAAAAGCTGCTCATAGGCAACGGGTCAAAAGCCATACGTCAATTCGCAGTCGATCTTTGGCTCGGCGCACCGATGGATTTGGGTTGGTCCCTTTTGCCGAAAAACGCGAACCTGTCGGATTTAAATTTGATGTCGTGTGATTGGTCTGGCGAAGATCGGGGCGATAAGGTCGTTCAAAACGTCAATTTTGAACGCGCACTTCTCACGCAGGGTGCCTTCACCGATCTGACATTCCGGAACTGCCAATTTGATCAAGCCCTCATGGGCAGCATGATGATCGATCATTGCCGATTTGAGGGATGCTCTGGTGAGCCGAAATATATCGAAAGCAGTCGGCTGTTTTTGTGTGATACTGAGGGTTGGGGCAGCGGTAAGACAACAGGGTTAAAGTCCTGCATTGATATTTCGTCACAAAGTTCCATTCACGCGATTAGAAATCGTTTAAGTATGGCTTCGGCGATCGCCTACAGTCCGGATGGCATGCGTATCCTTTCGGCATCAAATGAAAAAACATTGCGGATCTGGGATGCCCGTAGCGGGGTATGTGTGCAAACCCTCGAGGGGTATGAGGGCGGAGTATACAGCGTTACCTACAGTCCGGATGCCATGCATATCCTTTCGGTATCTGATGTCCGAATCTTAAGGATTTGGGATGCCGATAGCGGAGCCCTTGTACAGACCTTTGAGGGGCATAAGGGGGTAATATATGGCGCTGCATTCAGTCCAGATGGTGCGCACGTCCTCTCGGCATCGGGTGATCACACCATACGGATGTGGGATGCTCGTGGCGGCGCCTGTTTAAAGACCCTTGAGGGTCATGAAGACGATGTGAATAGCGTTGCCTACAGTCCAGACGGCATGCACATCCTTTCGGCATCTGATGATAACACCATAAGGATATGGGATGCTCTTAGCGGCACCTGTTTGAAGACCCTTCAGGGGCATGAAGACTGGGTAAATGGCGCTGTCTACAGCCCGGATGGCATGCATATCGTTTCTGCATCTGATGATGCAACTTTGCGGATTTGGGATGCTCTTAGTGGCATCTGTTTAAAGACCCTTGAGGGGCATGACGGGTGGGTAAATAGCGCTGTCTACAGCCCGGATGGCATGCATATCGTTTCTGCATCTAAAGATAAATCCTTACGGATCTGGGATACTCGTAGCGGGGACTGTGTAAAGACCCTTGAGGGGCATTACGGGTGGGTGAAGAGCGTTTCCTACAGTCCAGATGGAACGTATATTGTTTCAGCATCTAGCGATAGAACCTTACGTTTTTGGGATGCCCATAGCGGGGACTGTGTACAGGCCTGTAAGGGCCACGAGCGATGGGTAAAGCGCGTTGCCTACAGTCCGGATGGCACGCATATCCTTTCGGCATCTGATCATGGAAACTTGCGAATCTGGGACGCTCATAGCGGCGCTTGTGTACAGATCATTGAGGAGAATGAAGACTGGATAAATAGCGTTGCCTACAGTCCAGACGGCATGCACATCCTTTCGGCATCTGATGATAACACCATAAGAATATGGGATGCCTTTACTGGAGCCTCTCTACGGACCCTTAAGGGGCACAAAAGTTGGGTCAATAGTGTTGCCTACAGTCAGGATGGCATACATGTTGTTTCAGCATCTAATGATAGAACATTACGGATCTGGGATGCCCGTAGCGGGGACTGTTTACAGACTCTCAAGGGGCATAAGGGCGGAGTAAATAGCGTTGCCTACAGTCCGGACAGCATGCATATCCTCTCGGCATCTGATGATAGAACCTTACGGATCTGGGATACGAATAGCGGGGACTGTGTACAAACCCTTGAAGAGAATGACCGCTGGGTAAAAAACGCTTCTTATAGTCCGGATAGCTTATATATCCTTTCAGTATCTGATGATGAGACCATACGGATCTGGGACCCAAAGACAGCACAAATTCTAGAAAGCTTAAAAATCGACTCAGCTCCGAAAGAGTACCGTTCATTACTTGGATGCGATCGCATCTACAGCGAAGACTACCTAACCCTACCCGATGGAAAAGTTTGCTACCACTTTAAGGACGCGTGGGCGACGTTTGATAAGGACGGGACGCTGATTGGGGGTGAGGGGCCACTTTGGAAATATTTCCACGGTGTTGCGGTTGATGAGGATGGAACCCGTCGCGCCGTGTCTTGGGACTATATTCCGGGTTGGCAAGATGTGATGGGTTCAGCCACCGCGTCATAGCGATAGCTCATTCATCCATTAGACGGCTTTCAAATCAATCCCGTAGAGGTTCATCAGGACGTCGCGGTAGCGTTCATATTTGTCCAAGTCCTGAATGCCGTATTCGCCGAACCATTCGCCGTAGCAGATCGCGCGGACCTTGTGTTTGCTCATCTTATCGCGGTTCCACCAGCGCAGGTCTCGTGCGTTGTCTTCGGCGTCATCCCAAACGAGTCGGCGCTTTCGCTGGTGAATTTCGGAACGGGCATAGAGATGTGCCGCCACAAATTGACCTGGACAAAAGAGAGCGTATCCGGCGGACTCTGAGCGGATCGCGTGGCTGATTTCTTCGCCGAAGAAGAAGATTTCAGGATCATAAGGGACGTCTTTGACGAACTGTCCGCGCGCATATGAAAAGTGGCCAGAGTAGAAATAGCACCGCCGGGGCAGATGGCTGGGTGGCATATGTTTCGCAATCGCGCCAACGAACCCATTATGCGTGTTCAAACTGAATATGGTGGCCGTTTCTGATTTGAAACTCCTGGAACCTACACTCAATTTGTAACCAGGCAAGTAAGCCGTCAGGACGGCTTTCCCGCACATCGCCTCCGCAGCGTGCAGGTCGGTATCGAGGATGACATCCCAGCCTTTACGAAACTGGATATGTGAGTCGAGCTGAAGGTAGTGGCCCTCATCCTGATAATAGGACTGGATTTTCGCCCGCGCCCATCCGGCTCCGCTTGCATCTTTGGCATCGACCTGGATATGCAAAATATCCAGATCAGACGACGCTTTATAGGCTTCGACAGGCGCAAAGTCCGCTTCATCCCCCTGATTACAAATAACGATCCGGAGCCTTTTCGGGTCTGAACAGGTGGCCGCCATACTTTCGATGGTCGGGATCAGCTCGCTGTCCCGGTAGGATGGCAAAGAGACAAATATTTTATCGTTGGAGATAAGATTGCTCGCTGATTGTCTTCTCGGAGGACACCCGTCGCTCAAGTCTCCGCTTGAAGTGCCGCGACACGCTCTATAGCGAGCCTAAAAAGCGATTAGCAATATGAATTTGGCGCGGTAATGCTGGTAACATTGAATGTTCTACTCGAAGGCGGGCACACGCATAGCTGTGTCTGCGATGATGGTGACAGCACGATTGTCGCGCTCGTCTCTGCGCTCAGCGGAGCGCACAATGTGGATGAGACCGGACAGACAGGACTGATCCAAGTCGATTTGTCCCATTCCGGCGATCGCCTTTTCATCAAGCCGGAGTCGATCGTTGGGATTGAGCTCGTTCCATTCTGGTCAGACGCCCAACGTGCAGATGCCAGCCTCGGACCTGTCGTCCAAAATTGTGGTATTCCGACTGGAGCCTATGCGTCAGCCGCGTGTGTGGTTCAACCGAACCTGATTTCAACGGACATATGTGAGCGCGCGTCACGGGTCTGGGACACCTCGGACGCCGTTGATTTCGATACCCCTGACGAACTGACATCTCAAATCACCGAAGCGATGGCCGCTTCCATCCAAGAGACGCGTCGCTATCTGGCCGTCCCCGATTTCGTGAAGGGCAGGCTCAAATATTCAGTTTTGGATGCGAAGAAAGGTTATTCTTGGCCCAATCGTGAGACCCCGTTGGATGCCCAGTTTCTCCTCAACAGACCGCTGTGCGCTGTGGCATTGATATCGCCATCTGATGCGATCGGTGTCGATTTAGTGGTTTATGATCATAAAATTAATCGCGCGAATTGGGTTTCCAGCGAATTTGGCCGCCCGTTTTCGCTCGCCTCAGGAACCGCAGCGGTTTTCCAAGGGCATTCGGCTTTCGAACTGTCGCCCAACAATAAGGGCTTTATTCTGATCTGTGAGCTGATCGTCGAGAATGAACCAAGCTAGTTCGCGACGATCAAAGGCGGACTATTGGCGAGACCTCTGTGACCTATTGAGCGGTCGCGAGCTGCCAGGCGACGCGTTCAAGTTTTACACAGATCAGGATTGGCTCAGCTTTGTCGCTCTGTCGAACACAGAACTCGTAAGTGCAGAAATTGCATCGCTTCTGCCTGTTAGTGACATAATTCCTGACGATGTTCGCACCTATTTTCAAGCCGCCTCAGACGCTAACCACGAACGCCATAATAGCCTTGTCCGGCAATGTATGGAGATGACGGATATTTGTGGTCGCAACAATCTGGTCTTTTTGAAGGGTGCATCCTGGCTTCTGGACAAACAGCGCAGTGGCAACCGCCTCATGAACGACATTGATGTTCTCGTGCCGAAGGAATTGGAGCAAACCATGACGGAAGCCCTCATCGGTCAGGGTTATAAAATCTTAGACTTCGTCGTGCCGTCCGATCATCATCACGGGCCGGCGTTAGGGAAGGCGGGTCACTCTGCGGCGACCGAACTTCACACGGATATCTCCTTTTGGCCTAAGCTCTTGCCGAATGAAGTCATTTTCAAAGAGGCTGTTGAGGGTATCGAGGGTCTGAAAATACCGAGCCTTGAACATCGCCTGATCCATAATGTGATCCACGGGCAAAAGCAGAATTGCGACTGGTGGGCGGGAAGGATCAATTTGAAAGATATGCTGGATGTGAAGCGATTTATGAGCGGGCAGGCGGCTCAAACCACAGATTGGGACGCTGTTGCACAGCGCGCCAAGGCCGCCGGAACCTTCGTCATTCTCGCCAGCGCGATTCAGTCCGCGCACACATATTTGGGGGCTGACTTATCTGCAAATTTTGCCAAAAGTGCGATCGCAAACTTGCATGTCAAACGCTGCCAGTTTCAAAAGACGCTCCCATTTTCTGACGGATTAGAAGCGTTTATGACGCGTATGGCGCGGGAACTGCGATGGAAACGTCAGGGAGGTCGGATCATCATTTCGGCCTACCATTCACGCATAGCCCGCATGAGGGCTGCTCGAAATGAGCCCGTGAACTGACAATTCGGTCCGTTTGACAAACCTTTATTGCGTGCCTGGGAAAGCTGCGTCCAACACACGGATCGCCGCGTCCGGCGTGTCGAAGGGCAGGGCGTAGTAATCCAGCCTGTCATGCCAGGCGGCAAGCAGGGCCACTTCGCCATGACTGAAGTCGCCGCTGACATTTAGGCACTGCGCCAAAAGCTTTTGTAGCCCTTCACCGCCGTCCAGTCTCTCTAACTGTGTCTCAGCTCCTTCAGCATAGGTTGGAAAGATCACAGCTAAGACGGTCGCCTCCTGACAGCGCTGTTTGATTTCTGCGTCATAGCGGGCGTTTCGACCGAAGCGATCGAAGCTGACCTGCGAACGAATGGAGGGATGATAGCATTCAATAATGTCGAGCGCACCGTCTTTGACGCAGGGATTCAAGCCTGCAGGGCGAACGGTCAGATCTCGGGTCAGAATAGACAGATCATCACTGCCGAAGACCCATCCAGACTCACTCATTGCAATAGAGAGCGTGCTTTTCCCACTGCCGGACTCGCCCGCCAGGATAAGGCCGCCTTGACCCTCTGTAGTGCGGCTCACTAGGGCACAATGAAGCGCGATCAGGTAGTCTGACTGTCGGAGTGCCTGCGTCTGAATGATGCCTTCCATGACTGTGATCAGATGCTCGACTGGGATATCGGCTTCAGACAGGGTTTCATCAATGAACACGTTTCGAAATCCGGGCTTCTCCTCCACAATAGTAAAGCGTGTCAGCCTTGTATCGGATAATGCTGAAGAGAGGGGCGCGAGCAAGGGCGCGAGCCGTTGGAGATCGTCTATCGTGGCCCAGACGATGAATGACAGATCAAATGATTGGCAAGGGTGAGATGACACGCGCGTGTGGGGGGAAGCAGGCAGACTCCTAACATGGGTCTGTTCTGTTTTACCCTCTTGTGTGTTTGCGCTGCTTTGGTCGCAAGCGAGTAACCCGTTCTGATCAAATTGGTCTTTGAGACGATCCACCCACTCTCTGGCAGTCTGTTCTTCAAGTTGGAAGGTGGCCACAAGCGCGTCGGCAATATCGGCTTCAGCCTGTCCTTCATTCAATTCGAGCCAACAATAACCAGACACAGGATCAAGGCCGTAAAGCTGTCGGTCAGCTCCATTGAATAAAAGACCGCCATCTTGGTGCGCATGGAAGGAGATCTGACCTGTGCCATTCGTCACCATGAAACATCAATGCCTTTTCAGCAGAACTGTGAGCTCAAATCATATGTTGAGGTCGAGAGTTAGACGTAATGATACAGCAAGGCAGGTTCATGATGCTATGAATGTATCAAAGATGTCAGCATGTCAGGCGGAATGTCACAATAATGTTGCCCTAAACCATACGTGTTTATGCTTTAAGTTTAATCGAATAGGTTTTTCCACAAGAGTGACAAGATTGTGACTTTACCCCTTGTTAACCACTCCCTACGGGCGATTAATCAATAATAGTGTGGGCTAGAATGAACGACATGGATGAGCAGAATACAGGCGCCTCGAATGAAGACGCCTCCATTGAAAATCGTCGCGATTTCTTAAAAAAAGCGGGTCGCTTCGCCGCCGTCACACCGCCAGCCGTCGTGATGATGCTGTCCGTTTCGGATAAGGCCAATGCAAGGTTTACGTCCAGCTGCACTCCTCCGCCTGGTGGTACGCCTTGCTAGTTGTTCTCTCAACAAGCTCTGGCTAAAGACGAGGAGCTCGCGCTCAACTTTAAATCCAATCATAAGGCCGTCTTAACGCCTGCGACTTAGCTGTTAGCTATGTCACCGAATCAAACCGCTCAGACTTATGGATCGCCGTCCAGTGCCCCACGTTCCGTGGCGCAGATCGAAATTGGCCGGATCATTACGGTCGCGTCCTCTGAAGCGGTCATATCCATCAACAAGTCCATTATTCGTCAGGGGCGGTTGAACCTCGCGCAGATTGGCACTGTTCTGAAAATCCTGACGAGCGACTCCATTGTGGTCGCGATGGTGTCTTCACTGGAGATCGGAGCCAAGGATAATGACGGTCTGAGCGACGGGTGTTTGGCGCGTTTGAGTATCCTCGGAGAAATCACCACCAACGCCACAACGCGTCAGACAAAATTTTTCCGCGGTGTCCGGACTTTCCCGGTTCTGGGCGAAGCCGTCTACACGATGACGCCAGGCGATCTGCAGATTATTTTTGCCAAAGAAGATACGCCCTCCATTGAGATCGGGCGGATGCAGCAGGACAAGTCGATCATCGCGCGTGTGCGCATTGACGATATGCTGTCCAAGCATTTCGCGATCATTGGCTCCACGGGTTCGGGTAAGTCCTGCACCGTGGCTTTGGTCTTGCAATCAATTCTCCACGCAAACCCGGCGGGTCACGTCGTTCTCTTCGATCCGCACAACGAATATTCACGCAGCTTTGGTGATCGTGCCGAAGTCATCACAGGGGACACGCTCGATCTTCCGCTTTGGATGTTCGACTTTGTGGAGACCGTTGAGCTGCTAACCTCCGACATTGAAGACCAATCCCGCGAGGAGGAAGAGATCCTCAATGATGTGATCCTGATGGCAAAACGGCTGTTTGATCGGTCTATCCGCAATCATGATGTGAGCTCTCAAGCGAAGCTGGATGATGTCGAGCTAGAACTTCAACGCGCAACGCACATCTCACTCGATAGCCCGGTCCCGTACCGCATCCATGATGTGCTGCAGATCCTGAACTATCAGATGGGCAAGCTGGAGAATAACTCCAATCTTCAACCCTATAAGCGCCTGAAACGTCGCATCAATATGCTGATCGCGGATCCGCGTTATGCGTTCATCTTCCGCAATCAGGCCAAGCCCCGGCCGCTGGAAGAGATCGTGGGGCGTATCTTCCGGCTTCCCGTCAATGGTAAGCCGATCTCCATTCTGGATTTCTCATCCATCCCGTCAGAAACGCTGAACATCGTCGTCTCTGTCGTGAGCCGACTCGCGTTTGAAGTCGCAACTTGGTCGAAGCGCCAGATTCCGATCCTGCTCGTTTGTGAGGAGGCCCACCGCTATATCCCAAAGGATAAAACGCAAGGTTTCCACGCCACACGACGAATTATCTCAAGGATTGCCAAAGAGGGCCGGAAATATGGTGTCTCCTTGGGGATCATCTCGCAGAGACCCTCTGAACTCGAGCCGAGCACATTGTCGCAATGCTCGACGATTTTCTCCATGCGCCTCTCCAATGAGGTCGACCAGAATTTCGTGAGGGCGGCTGTGCCGGACGGCGCAGCGGAACTCCTGTCCTTCCTGCCATCACTGGGCACAGCCGAAGCCATGGTGTTCGGTGAGTCAGTCAACATGCCCATGCGTGTGCTCGTCAACACGCTCGCCGAGGAATATCGACCACACAGTTCGAGCGCCTCCTTCTCCAAACTCTGGGCGCAGGACCGGGCCACACCCGCTTTGCTCAACACAGTCTACACGAGCTGGCGACAGCGCGCCCATGCCGGTCAAGACAAAGCGTCTCAAGTGCCTATTCCGCCACTTGAGCCACAGACATTGGCACAGAAAGTGGCGGCTGCGCCTTCGCTGAACCGCACGCAGTCTGTTGCAGCGAACAAAGACGATCCTTCCATCCGCGATCATGTTCAATCTAGCCCCGCAAAAAAACGCACGCTCACAGAGGTCAAACAACTCCTCAATAATGCCTTTCACAGTAATACCTGACGTTGAGACACACAGTCGACTTGCGTCGACGCACCAGCAAAGCTAACGCGCTCTCATGTATGCGAAGATCTATAAACCCAGACCCTCAGCGATGAGCTCGGGCCGCGCCAATACGGCGCATTGGGTCTTGGAATATGAGTCAAAAGACCCGCGAGCGATTGATCCGCTCACAGGCAACGCAGTATCGTCTGATACGCGCGAACAGATTCATATGACGTTTGAGACGCTGGAAGAGGCGGTATCCTACGCTAAGACCAATGATATTCCACATCGTGTGCATGGATCACAGGAAACCAAACGTATTCCGCGATCATATTCAGAGAATTTTGCGTTTGATCGTAAACTGCCCTGGACGCATTAGGTCCAGATCACAAACAGTCGGCCCCGTAGCTCAACTGGATAGAGCAGCTGACTTCTAATCTGCAGGTTGGGGGTTCAAGTCCTCCCGGGGTCGCCATTTTCTAATTTTGACTGCCGAAATGGGCATTGAGGAAGTCCAAGAAGGCTTCCCAGTCTTCCTTGACGACACCATGCGTGCCGGGTCGCAGCCAATACGCATAACGATCCGTCGGGACGAACTCACTGGGTTCGCTTGCGCTCATCTCATCGCCAAACGCGATTTG
>JBCBGR010000044.1:0-13254 GCA_038526555.1 Pseudomonadota bacterium | reverse complement strand
GCCTTCTTGTCTTGAAGCGCCAGCTCCTTGGCGACGTTCATCGGGTCGAGTCCGAGCTGGACGACCATCCCGCCATAGTCACGGACCAGCCACTCTTCGAAAATGTCATTATTGCGGGCTTTTGTATCCGCAAAGGTCACGACCCGCACTTTGCGACCCGTCGCCGGGCCGAACTCTGTTGGACCCAGATTCGTCATCTTGGAGGTCAAACGGTGAGAGGAGTAGAAATAGTCGCCTTGCGGATCTGGATCACGTGACCAGATCACATTGTCGGCATCTAAGCGTCGGTCCGGGAAGCTCTCCAGCGTCGCCGCCGTCGCATCGATAACTGTGCGGGTTGGTGTCACCACGCCCGTTTGGGTTTGCGTATGGATGATACAATCTTCGGCGTAGCAGTCGGCGATATATTCCAGATCACGCTTGTGCCAGATGTCGTCCGTGATCCTGAAAATATAGTCTGGAAAATCAACAAACCGATCTTCAAAACCCGGTAGGTCCATGCGTCTGCCGGACGCGGGGTTGAGCATCTCTGGCTCTGAGGCTGTTGCGACGCGTGTGATGGGTCGCGCGCCCGATCGCTGGGCCGTCTCATAGCTTCTCATCGCGCTGTCCATCCTCCATCGACGCGCAAAGAATGCCCCGTCACAGATTTCGCTTGAGCCAGATAAAGCACAGCCTCCGCAATGTCCTCGACCTCAGCGACTCGACCTAACGGGATCATGCTTTCAACCCATTGCGCAAAATCCTTGTCCGCGAGCATGGGTGCAGTCAGCGGTGTTCGCACAAAGGTCGGTGCAACAGAGTTCACGCGAACATTCTGTGGCGCCAATTCGACGGCGAGGGCTTTCGTCATGCCTTCTAACGCATGCTTCGTCGCGCAATAGACGACACGCTTTGGGCTCCCAATATGTGCCATTTGTGACGTGATGGTCGTCACAGAGGCTCCGGCCTGCATGCGCGAAACGACATGGCGCGTTATGCGGAGCGTTGCGCGCAGATTGACGTTCAAGACGAGGTCAAGATCCTCATCAGAGGTGTCACTGAGAAGCGCGTGTCGGGCCATACCCAGATTATTGACTAAAAGATCAAATGGAGGGTTCCGGTCCAGTCTTTCCAAGAAGCCGTCCGAGCCAGCATCCATGGCCCAGCCCTCAAACCCCTCGTCAAGCCTCTGGCCAATCGCTTCCAGATCGGAAAGACCGCGTGCGACCGCGACAACATGTACGCCTTCCGCATGCAGAGCTTCAACGATTCCTAGGCCAATGCCTTTGGACGCACCTGTGACGAGCGCGCGCTTGCCAGCAAGCGTCATTGGCCCAAAACCCGGAGATAGTCCGCTTGGCTAGGCGTCGAGAATAGACGCTCAGTCCCGATGGGTATTGTGAGCGTATCGCCGGGCCGCATCGAAACCGTTTCCCCATCAACCGTCACGTCAAGCGCCCCTTCATGCAGGAACAAGACATCAGGGACGGATTGGGTTTCTGCAACAGATTTGTCGTCAGACTTTTGACGCAGACGCTCCACAGTAAACCCGTGTTTCCAGTTCAGCCGACCCTCAGGACCAATCAGCAGCCCTTGATCACCGCCACACACGCAACAGGCTGCCAAGGCGTCATCATCGAACACTTGCAGCGCTGCGATCTGTTCCGACGTGGTGCGTGGCATTGGGGTCATATTGTCAGGCACACTCTCACCCGCGGTCGTATCGACCAAATTACCATTCTCGAGCAGGACAAGCCCATAATCCTGGGCCATGTCGAAGACTTTGGGGGCCCACAGCACACGCCCCGGATCATCGCCGCCGAGAACCGCCCAGAGATATCCAATGTCTGAGCCAACATTTTCAAACCCGCGAAACACATGGGTTGGGATGGAGATCAGATCCCCGGGCTTCAGAATAATCTCAGCGTCAGTGGCATGCTCGCCCAACCGAAAGGCCCAGTCTCCGGAATGGACGAAAAAGACCTCTTCCGTCTCATGGCTATGTTGAGAATTCGTACAGCCGGGAGGCTGGCGCGCGCCCCCAATATTAAAGCCGTGCGGTTCGGCAATATGGATATGCTGGTTCGGGTTCTCAGAGACCCCCGGGCCGATAATCGTGAAGTTTTCTTTTTTATCGGACCCTGGCGTCCGCGTATCGATAAACGCGTCCAAGCAGGGGATCAGGTCTTCGTACCGGACCAACCGCTTCGAGAGGTCACCAGAGCTCGTTTTTTGGGAAGATATTTCCTGTTTCAATGCCACGACAGAAAACTTCAGATGTGAGTATTATGCCCGCGCTGTCCGAAGCCGCGCGGGCATAATCTCGTTACGCTTAGAATTCAGCGGAAAGGCGAATGCCGTAATTTCTCGGATAGAGGAATGAGGACTGGACGAAGTCGTTACCCCCCACATTCACACGCGCATTGACGGCTTCATTCTCAAGGTTCTCACCAAATATAGAAACAGAATAGGCCTCATTCGGGCTATCCCATGTCAGACGCAGGTCCGTCTTGGTGTAGCTGTCCTGACGGGCGACTTCTGAGAATGGGATGACTGTCGAAGCTTGATAGGCACCGGAGTAGAAGAAATTCACAGCAGGCGTCAGGCGACCCCAGTCACCTTCAAAGATGACGTAGCTGGCACCGAGGTTCAGCGTGATATCCGGTGACCAAGGCGTTTCTGTGTCTGACAGATCGATAAAGCCAGTTGGAACACCGTTCAGATCTTGCAGCACATTGCCCGTACCGAACGTGCCATACTCAGAATCGAGGAATGAGAAACCGCCATTAAGGACGAGACGATCATCTGGCTGATAGACGAAGTCAGCTTCAATACCGAAGGCTGTGATGTCACCGCCATTTTCACCAAATGTGATCACATTGCCTGTGTTCGGATCGACCGTCTGTGACTGGGTCAGCAGGTTGTCATACTCCGTGTAGTAACCGGAGATGTTGAACTGCAGTGTGTTGTCCAACATTTGGGTTTTCAGACCAATCTCGTAATTGGTTGATTCCTGCTGATCAGTGATATTGCCGTTGCGGTTTAGCTGGCCGGACAGGAAACCCGTCGAGACAGTTGCATACGCCATTGTGTCGCCATCAATGTCATATTCGGCAGCGACCTTCCATGTGACCTTGTCAAAGCTCTCTTCGAGAACCACAGCTCCCGGCGCGTTCCGGTTGATCTGGAACACTTGGAATGGATCATCGGGGACAACATTCGGGGTCAGGACGAGACCTGGCACAAGTGTGACTGGACCATTGGCCGTAAAGTTAGAGCCGCCGCCATCGAGCGTTTTGTCTTCTTCATTGTAGCGCAGACCACCAATCAGGCGAAGCTGGTCGGAAACCGCATATTCGACCTGACCGAAGACACCGATCGTGTCCGTTTCGAGGAAGGTGGAGTCGGCGAAGAAACCGTTCAGAAGAATATCTTCGGAGACAATCGCCGTTGCGCCGTTGGGATTATTATTATTGTCAACGGTGGCGCGGAAATCGAGGAATGAGAAGAACTGATCGTCCTTGCTATAATAGAAACCGGCCAGCCAGCTCAGCGGACCAGACGTGTCAGACGAAAGCTGCAGCTCTTGCGTATAGCTTTCATTGCGCTCATCGTTCCAGAAACGCTCAAAGTTCGTTCCGGATGAATCGCCATCAAAGCCGATGAAGTTGCGATAGTCTGTGTAGGACGAAATGGATTTCAGCAGAATGCCGCCAAAGTCGAAATTGGCTTCAAGAGAGACAACGTCCTCACGAACATCACCGTCCGGAACGAAGTCATGCTCAACCGTATACGGGCCAAGCACGTCGAAGCGTGTCGCGCCCGCAGAACCGCGACGTGGGTTTTCACAATCGAGGATGGACCCCGTCTGGTCTGTACGACCCGCAGAGTTTACAGGGCGACACAGGCCTGCATAGGAGAACACACCGAGTGAAGACCCTTCTTCATTTGCACGGCTGGCGCGCAGCAGGAATGACGCGTTTTCTGTGGGCTCCCACAGGGCTTGGAAGCGATACGCATATTCATCAGCGCCGCCCAGATTGGGGCCTGCAATATTGCTGACATAGCCTTCCGTCTGTTCTGTAAAGCCAGAGATCCGGAATGCGAGCGTGTCAGACACAGGAATGTTGGCATAGCCTTCTGTTCGGAAGGTACTGAAACTCTCAGCAGAGAAGTTCGCACCGCCATAAGGCTCAGAAAAATCTGGCGTGTTGGTGATAACATTCAGAGCGCCTGCGAGCGTGTTGCGCCCATACAATGTACCTTGCGGACCTTTCAGGAATTCGACGCGGTTGACGTCGTAGAAAGAGCGCGTTTGCTGGGAGGCGCGCGTTTTATAAACGCCGTCTACAAAGGCGCCGACGATAGAAGCCGCATCATTAAATGTGTTGTTGCTGTTCGCCCCGCGAACATTGAACTTCGCATCATTACCGATGAACGCGAAGTTCACGCCTGGAACAACAAGCTCCAATCGTGTGACGTCGGTGATACCGTTCGCATCCAGAAGAGCTCCATCGAGCGCTGTAATAGACGCGCTGACGTCTTGAACGCTTTCAGAGCGTTTCTCGGCCGTAACAATGATTTCGTCAATTTGAGCGAAAGCGGGTGAGCTGAGACCTGCAAGCGCCGCCACTGCGGTCGATAGAAGAAGCTTTGATGGATGGCGCATAATATCCCCTCATGGTTGAGATTGGTAATTTGATCCGTGATTGCTGGAACACCTGAACTTACGTTTATATCATCGCAAGTGATTTTTGACTTCGAATGCAATTTTTGTTTCTCGCTGTGGTATTTCTGTTACATTAGGTCCTCAATGCAGATGCACTGACTCTATGTTCAGGAATAGAATGCGCCATGACATCTAACATGACATCGGAAACGACATCCCAAAGACTCAAAAATCGGATCGCAGATTTTCGAAAGGCCCTACAAAACGGGGACCTTGAGGCGGCCAACGAGGACGCCAAAGACCTCTTCCATCCCGACGCAGACATGAAGCTCTGCTATCCTTTTGGAACCCTGAGCGGGTTTGATCGCTTTCATGAGACCTGCCTAACTCCCCTCAAAACCGCCCTGCCCGACCTGGAACGCCGCGATATGATCCTGCTTGCTGGAACCACACCAGAGGGACAGGACTGGGTCGGCTGCATGGGTAACTATTTTGGAACTTTCAGCGCGCCCTTTCTTGACATCCCACCGACCGGACATTTGGCGCATATGCGTTATCATGAGTTTTTCCGGTTTCAAGACGACCGCATCATCGAAATGCAAGCCATCTGGGATATTCCGGAATTGATGATGCAAGCGGGCGCTTGGCCGATGGCACCGCAACTCGGTAAATTTCTCTGCACCCCGGCCCCGATGAGCGGTGATGGTCTGTTTGCGTCTGGCGACGGACAAACCACACAGGATCACGTCATTGCCATGCTGGAAGACCTCTGCCGTCACCCGGCTGACCCTGATCCGTCCGTGATGAATCTGGACACATACTGGCACCCGCAAACGAACTGGTACGGGCCCTGTGGCATTGGAACAGCACGCGGCATGTCCGGCTTCCGTCACTGGCATCAAATACCATTCTTGCGGGCCATGCCGGACCGCAAGCTTGATGCGATGGGCGACCTGATGAGCCACTGGTTCGCTGAAGGGAGTTATGTCTGCGAGACAGGCTGGCCGAATATGCGTCTCACCCTGTCAGAGGATGGCTGGATGGGGATTGCGCCGGTTGGCAAGGAAGTCCTGCTCAGAAGCCTCGACTTCTGGCGGATGGAAGAGGGCCTGATCCGGGAGAATTGGGTACTGGTTGATCTGCTAGATCTTTACGCGCAGATCGGTGTCGATGTGCTTGGCAGAATGCGGGAATTCAACAAGGTCCGGCATGTGGCCCCCATCCCGCGCCCTGATCCGATGGCAAAAACGCTATAGGCGAAAGAGACATGACTCCAGAACTCTTAGACCGACTCCGGAAAGTCGATACGCCAACCGTTTGCAACGCCATCGAAGTGGTTCAGGGCGGACGTGGCTTTGACCGATTTACACGCGGCACCATGCAGCACTCCGATCCCGGCAAAATCGTGGTGGGCCAAGCGCGCACTGCCAAAATCTCAGGGGCTAACCCGCCGATTGAAGATGACGACACGATCCAGACTCGGCGCGTCGCCTATTATGAAAATATGGCGGGTGGCGACGGGCCGACCATCGCTGTCGTTGAAGATCTGGATTACCCACACGCCATCGCAGGCTGGTGGGGCGAAGTGCACACTGCGGTTCACAAAGGGCTCGGCCTATCGGGCGCACTGACCAACGGCGTGATGCGCGATCTGGATGTGATGGAGCCAGACTTCCCTGTTTTGGCCGGATCGATTGGTGTGAGCCACGCGTTTGTCCATGTCCGGGAGGTTGGCACGCCCGTGTCGATCTTTGGGCTGGACATTGCGCAAGATGAATGGGTTCACGCGGATCGTCATGGCGCCCTTGTCATTCCGGATCATGTGCTCCCGGACCTCCTCGACGGGATCGAGACGGTCATCCGCAATGAAGCGATCATTATCGGCCCGGCACGGGAACCGGGCTTTGACATTGATGCACTCAAAGCAGCGTGGGCTAAATTCGCAAAGGTTCGGACGTAAAGCCCTCGCGCTTAGCCGAGGGTTCCGAACCAGGCGAGGAACCCCATGATCGCTATAAACATAATGGGCAGGCCCCAAGCCGCTTTGTCCACGCGACCCGGAACAACGAACCAACCGCCGACTTTTTCGGCCCGGCCGCTATCACGGAACGCTTTGATCTGACCCGGAACGGTTTGCGGATGCCATTCTGATTGGAAGCCATCCAGCATCACTGACGCGACCCAAGCAACGACGATATTGACCAGGCCGCCAATCGCCACGTACCAAGGCCAAGCCACATCCGGAAACAGACCGCCGACGCCAAACAGACCACCAAAGCCAACAAACGCTATCATGCCGATAAAGCCAGCCGCGACCCCAATCAGAAGCCCGCGTTCGCTCACATGCTTGGAGAAAAAGCCCATACCGAACAGGGCCAATTTCGCCCCGACGAAATAAGAGCCCGCGCGTGAGAGCGCCTCCAGGATCGACCCTCCGGACGAGATGAAAGCGAAGGCCATCGGAATGACCAACAGCGCCCACAGCGCCGTCAAAGCCCGTGACAAAGACAGTTCAACAAAGGGCACGCTAAAGATCGAGCGCATTGAGTAGATCAAAATCACACTCGCACCGAGCAACATCAACCCCATCCAGCTCCAGAGCGGCCAGCTCTGAGGGCCAAACGGGTCCTCTGCCCCATTGATCATCACGACCGCGCTGATCAGTAAGACCGCAATCCCAAAAAGAGATAGACCAATCATGACGCGATTCTGTCTTTCCTTGGCTCTGACAAAAGGGGCCCAGAGGTCGGTCACGCTAACCGTGGCGAGACTATTCAAGGCCGATGAGAGTGTGGACATGGAGGCCGAGAGAACAGCCGCCGCCAGAATCCCCATCAGTCCCGGGAACGCGAGACTGTCGGCAAACCGCAAGATGATTTCATTGGACTGATCAAAGGGGCGACCTTCGAAATGCACATAGAGCAAGGCCCCCACGAAGAAGAACAGGAAGTAGATGAAGAAGGCCCCATAGCCCATCATCAGGTAGCTCTTCTTGGCGTCTCCAATATTCTTCGCTGCCAAAGCGCGCTGAACCATCATCTGGTTCCCGCCATAAACAGTGATATGGAACAGCGTCATGGCCACAATGCCCGCCCAAACGGTTGGCGCGACAGTAATATCCAGATCAAAATTGAGCGGGTTGAGTTTTTCATCCGCAGCCAGTGTCTCAAAGGCCCCTGAGAGTGGGCTGACAGCATCCAAGAGAAAATAGAGAACAAGACCGGCACCGATAAACAGGATCACGCCCTGCATCACGTCGGTCCAGATGACGGCGTTCATGCCCCCCATTAGCGTGTAGACCAGCACAATTGCCGTCATGATCAAAACCGCCCATCTGGGGTCGATACCCGTCACAAAGGTCACCACGATAGCCGTAGCCGTCAAAATCGACGCTGTTGTAATGCTTTGCGTGATCAGAAAGAGGACACTCATGACGGTCCGCGAGGCCGGACCAAAGCGGCGCTCCAAATAGTCATAAATAGACGCGACACCGCTATTGAAGAAGAAGGGCAGAAAGATTGCGATCACGATGAATATAACGAGAGGGTAGTTCACGTGAATGATCAGCGCCGCCATCCCATCGCCATAGGCCCAAGCCGGACCGCCCAGGAACGACAGGGCACTGACATAAGTCGCGACGACAGAAATCCCGATCGCCCACCAGGGCGTCGAGCGATCACCGAGATAATAGTCTTCAGCGGTTGTAACCCGGCGGCTCATCCGCCAGCCGAGATAGAGGTTGCCAACCAGATAGGCCCCCACGATGAGCCAGTTCAATAATCCGAAGCTACCCTGCATCTCTCCCCCTTACATCCCCAGCTTTACATATTTCGCGATTGTTCATAAGACACTCTGACAATTTGCATCCGGATGCAAGGGGAGAGAAATGGCTGTTCTAACCACCCATGTTGGGTCTTTACCACGCACGCAAAAAGTCGTGGACTTCTTATTCGCGCGCGAGCGGGGAGAGGAGTATGACTCAGACACCTTCGACGCCACAATGACTGAAGCCGTGGATGAGAATGTCCGGCGGCAAGCCAGTGTCGGCGTTGACATTGTGAGCGATGGGGAAGCGTCAAAAATCTCCTACTCCACCTATGTCAAAGACCGCTACACGGGCTTTTCCGGTGACAGCCCGCGGAATGCCCCCGCCGACCTGCAACGCTTTCCCACTTATATGGAGCGACTGTCCAAGAGCGGCGGCACTGCGACTTATGCCCGACCGCAGTGCACCGGCGAGATCAAATCGATCAGCCACGAAGACCTGAATAAGGATATCGCCAACCTGACCAACGCCATGAAGAAACATGGCGTCGAGCGCGGCTTCATGAACGCCGCCTCACCCGGCGTGGTCGCGCTGTTCCTCCCGAACCAGCATTATCCCACGCGCGAGGCCTATCTCGAAGCGTTGGGTGATGCGCTCAAAGCAGAGTATGAGACCATTGTCGCCGCTGGCTTGGACGTGCAGTTGGACTGCCCGGACCTCGCCTTGTCACGCCAAATGCTTTTCTCTGATCTATCCGATGACGAGTTCATCAAGATCGCCGAGATCAATGTCGAAGTGCTGAACCACGCACTACGGGATGTCCCTGCCGAAAAGGTGCGCGTTCATGCCTGCTGGGGCAATTATGAAGGGCCGCATATTCTCGACATTGAGATGGACAAGGTCTTCTCGACCCTCATGTCCATCAATGCGCGTTACCTGTCATTTGAAAATGCCAACCCGCGCCATGCCCATGAATGGACTGTATTCCGGGATCGCAAAGATGAAATCCCAGAAGATAAAATCCTCATGCCGGGCGTTATCGATACGACAACCAACTTTGTCGAACATCCGGAACTTGTCGCGCAACGTCTTGAGAAATTCACCGACATTGTCGGCGAAGATCGCGTGATTGCGTGTAGTGACTGCGGGTTCGGGACCTTTGCAGGCTACGGAACAGTCGATCCCGAAATCGCCTACGCCAAGCTAGGGTCCATGTCCGAAGGGGCTAATCTGCGAAATCCTTGAGTGAAATCATCTTTCACCCTCTCAGAACGGTTCGCTAAGACCAAACAGGCGCGACTAGATCAAGATCGCTTCAACAAACTCCCCAGACTTAGCCGCTGGCGCGTCGGCGATGCGCCGGATGAGAACGTCCGCATTCGCCAGCAGTCCCAGTCGAGAGCTGTCTTGATCAGGAAAGCTTGACACACCAATCTCTGTCCAAGTTCCGCGCCGGAAATGCTCCCTTGGTCCCTCGGCGAGCAGGTCCGCCTCTAAGGGTAGACGACGCAAGACGGGTCTCTGGGCTGTTAGGAGTGGCTTTAGAAATAATTGCGCACAGACGAGCGCCGACACCGGATTGCCGGGCAGGCCCATAACGCACGCATTATCGCGTCTGGAGAACCAGCTCGGTTTTCCGGGACGGACCGCCACTTTGGAAAAGATGGGCTCAAATCCAAGGGCGGCAAAGGCGTCCTGCATGTGATCATAATCCCCGACGCTCGCCCCGCCCACGGGGACGAAAAAGTCCGCATCAATCGCGCTCAGCGCCTGTCGAACGGCCTCTGTATCATCCGGCAAAGGGCCATGATGGCTCACAGTGCAACCACAACTTTTCAGCAAAGCTTCCAACGCTGGACCCAAGGCATCAACGGTTTGGTGGGGTTCCAGGTTAGAACCCGGCGGGCGTAGCTCATCGCCATTTGTAATGATGGCGACATGCGGCGCGCGAAAGACTTCGATATGGGTGATGTTGGCGCTACTGATCAGCGCAATGTGTCGCCAATCGAGACGTGTCCCCGCATCAACCAAAATATCTCCAGCGGAGAAATCCAAACCTTCTTGACGGACCCAACGGGGCTGTTCGTCCGCGCGGTCATAGGTGATCGTATCCCCGTCACGGCTGACCGTTTCCTGGATCAGAATATGATCCGCTCCAGACGGTAAACTGGCACCCGTGAATATCCTGACTGCCTCGTTTTTTTGGAGTGTGATAGACGGCGCTTCTCCCGCACGAACTTCGCCTACGACATTCAGTGTTGCATCCGGCTCGCACACATCTTGCAGCCGTACCGCATAACCATCCATGCTGGATTGATTGACTTGTGGCTTGCTGATGAGCGCTTTGACGGGTTTCGCAAGCTGCCGACCATTGGCTTCGCGAACGCTGATCAATTCAGAAGCTCGCGGAAGCGCATGGTCAATCAGGTGATCCCAAGCCTGCTCAACCGAAATCATGAGGCGGCTGTCCAATGCCCGGATCGTCCGCCTTCTTTTTCAAGTAGTCGGATATTGTCGATGACCATGCCTTTTTCAGCCGCCTTAAGCATGTCGTAAATGGTCAGGCAAGTGACACTGACGGCGGTGAGGGCTTCCATCTCGACCCCGGTCGGGCCTGTTGTTTTGACCTCAGCCGTGACGTGCAGGCCGTCGTCAAAAGGCGTGACCGCAACGCGGACCTTTGAGAGCGGTAGCGGGTGACAGAGTGGGATCAAATCCGAAGTCCGCTTGGCCGCCATGATCCCGGCCAGTTCGGCCACCTGAATAACACTCCCCTTTTTGGTGTTCCCGGAGACGGCCAGCGCCAACGTCTCCGCCGTCATGCGGACCAAACCTTCCGCAACAGCGCGTCTCTGTGTTTGCGACTTGTCAGACACATCGACCATCGCTGCGCGGCCGGAGCTGTCGATATGGGTGAGCGTTTGATCAGACATCGAGTCTACGTCTCGCTCAGGCGCGGCATCAACTCGACCAGATTGCAGGGCTTGTGACGACTATCAAGTTGGGCCGAAATCACCTTATCCCACCCATCTTTCACGGCCCCGTTAGAGCCAGGCAGGCAGAAGATAAATGTATTATTGGCCAGACCAGCACAGGCGCGGCTTTGCAAGGTCGACAGGCCCACAGTCTGATAGCTCACCTGATGGAAAATGACCGAAAACCCGTCAATCTCCTTTTTGAACAGCGGACGGATCGCTTCCACCGTAACGTCCCGCCCTGTCAGTCCGGTTCCACCTGTTGTCAGGACGACATCAATCTCTGGATCATTGATCCAACCCGCGACTGTGGCGCGAATCTGGGCAAGATTGTCCGGAACAATACGCTTATCGCCCAGCGAATGCCCCGCAGCCTTCAAGCGCTCGACAAGGGTCTTGCCGGACGTATCCGTCTCTTCCGTGCGTGTGTCTGAGACTGTTAGGACAGCAATCCTGACAGGCACAAAGGGCAGTTTTTCATTAATTCCAAATGTCATGATCCGGTCTCCCACCGTTTTGCATCGGCATAATCTTCGGTGCGCGGTTCCACCCATTCAGACCCGCTGGCCTTATCTTCGCGTTTCCAGAAAACGGCGCGCGTTTTGAGGTAGTCCATTAGGTAATCCACTGCGCCGAGCGAGTCGCGGCGATGGCGCGACGCACACAGGACCAGTACAATCGCCTCACCATGCGCGATTAACCCCGTTCTGTGAATGACCGACCCGCCATCCAGATCGAACCGTTCTACTGTGGCGGCACAGGCTGCCTCAATACCCGGATGGGTGAGCTTTGGATGGCTTTGCAGCATGAGGCTCTGCGTTGGATCATCGGGTGTAACGTTCCGCACCTGTCCGAGAAAGCTGGCGATGCCCCCGCTTGCCGGATGAGCTTGAGCAAAGGCGTCCAGTCGCTCTCCTGCCAAGATGGGGGCTTCCGATACTTGAATATCCCAGGAAAACCGCATCCGTCTTACCCACCCCCGACGGGTGGAAGAAATTCGATGACGTCGCCAGATTGAATGACGGCCTCTTCACCGACCAGCGAGTCGTTAATGATGGCGCGGATAGACTTCTGGAAGGTGGCGACATCACCGTCGGCATATTTATCCGCCAGTACCTGACGGAAATCTTCGACAGAAATGGGTTCTGCCAAAGGATGAGTGATATCTGATCCAGCCAGATCAGAGAGACGCCCCCAGAATTTGATCGTCACCTCACCCATGCGCTTAGCCGCCTGTCACAGACATATGACGCGCCGTGCTGAGTTGCCCCGGATTAGCGAGATCAAAATCATGCCGTTCCGGTTTCATGGACAGGGCTTGATCAATCGCGGCATTCAGATCGCCATCGGATCGAATGACGGCGCGCAGGTCCGCGGCCCCTTCATGCCCCAAACAGGTATAGAGCTGACCCGTACAGGTCAGACGCACGCGGTTGCAGGTCGAGCAAAAATTATGGCTCAGCGGTGTGATAAAGCCGAGACGGCCACCGGTTTCCGCTACCTCAACATAGCGCGACGGGCCGAGCGTGGCGTAAGCGCTGTCTCGCAAGGTCAACTGTGTCGCAAGATCGGCTTTGACCTGGGAAAGGTTGATGAAGTTCGCGTCCCGGTCTCCGCCCGCATCACCGAGGGGCATGGCTTCGATGAGAGTCAGATCAAAGCCTTCGCCATGCGCCCAACGCATCATCGTTTCCACGTGATCAATATTTTGTCCGGCTAAGGCAACCATGTTGATTTTGATCTGAAGCCCTGCTGCTTTCGCCGCGTCCAGCCCGGTCAATGTCAGTCTGGATCACCTTGACCCTGATCGCTTTGCCGCGATCACACGCGGCGGGGATATTCGACAGGTCATGACCGGGCTG
>JBCBGR010000043.1:0-13265 GCA_038526555.1 Pseudomonadota bacterium | reverse complement strand
CATATCATTCAGGCGACCCGGGCCGCTGTCATGCGTGCGAGGTTTGCCTGCCGCCATCCAGTCTTGGAAGCTTTTACCGCCTTTCCACGCCTTGGTCGTAAAGCCGAGGATTTCCGCCTTCACCCCGCAGCGTTCCAGCGTCCGCGCCATAATGTCGGCGCAGACGGCCGCGACCATGATCGGGCGGCCCCGCATGGATCCGGAATTATCGATTAGGATGGAGACGACCGTATCGCGGAAGTCCGTCTCTTTTTCTTCCTTGAAGGTTAGGGATGACAGCGGATCGATAATCACGCGAGAGAGGCGTGCCGTGTCCAGCATCCCTTCCTCCAGATCGAAGGTCCAACTCCGCTGCTGCTGGGCTTGCAAGCGGCGTTGCAACCGGTTGGCGAGACGCGAAATCACAGACGAGAGCCCCGACATGTGCCCATCTAGATAACCGCGTAGACGGTCCAGTTCCTCAGTGGGGCAAAGCTCTTCGGCTTTGATCACTTCGTCATGGCGGGTCGTGTAGACGCGGTAAGGTTCGACAGAATTGCGGGGTTGCGGGCGCTGGCTTGGCGCGTCAGGCGTTTGCTCGCTGTCGTCAGACTCACCGTCAATGTTTTCAGCATCAACAATGTCTTGTGCGTCATCACTGTCATCTTCGAGCGCGTCCGCGTCAGAGACTTCAGTCTGGCCGGGCTGTTCTTCGTTGGGCGAGTCGGCGCTCTGATCTTCCTGTTCCTGCTCTTCTTCGTCCTGCTGACTTTCCTCGTCTTCGTCTTGTTCTTGCTCCGGGTCGGCGTCGTCGCGGTCTAAGGTCAGGTCCGCGATGAAATCATTGACTTGGCGACCGAAGGCATCCTGATCATGGACGAGGTCAAGCAGGGCCTTGATCCGACCCTGACTGCGTTCGGCGATCTCGTCGCGCCACGCCGCCATAATGCCATTGCTGCTATCCGGCAGATTGCGCCCGGTCAGGCGTTCACGCGCAAACAGGCCGATCGCTTCCGCAAAGCTCGTATCGTCTTTGGCAATGTCCGCCTTATCAAACCCGCGCCGTTCGCAGCGGGCTGAGAGTGCCGCGTGAAGGTTATCCGCCAGCCCCGATAGATGCTGCCCGCCGACGGTTTCAACTCGCGCCTGTTCCAACGCCTCAAACACTGCCCGCGCGGCCCCAGATTTGGGCATATTCTGAGAGTGAACCTCCGCATCATGCAGCGCGATCCTCAAAGCCAGTGCATCGGCTTCACCGCGAGCCTTGGCGATCTGCGCGGGCTTGGGTGCAGGCGGCAGGCTCGGCAGCATGACTTGGTCGCGCACAAGTCCGGCGACGTCACCACCATAGGAGACTTCCAGATCTTCACGCGCCGCAATCGCTTTCGTGGCAGACGCTAGCGACCGCTTAAAACCATCAACCGGGGGTGTCGTCTTTTTGCTCATCGGTACTACTTACGGGCGTGCGCCCTGAATGTGTAGCGCGGATGTGATTTTGATCGCTTTCCTTTTGATGGAAAACCCCATGAAGTTGGGAGTGTCAGACCCATGGAACTGGTTCATCTTGGGGCCGCGTTTCAAAAGGGGAATTTGACATGATCGAAGCCATCATTCGGGAAAAACTCAACCGACCAATAAGTGCTGCCGGAGACGTTGTTGGATTTGATGACGCGCAGGCAGAAGCCGCACTCAATGCGCTTTGGCCGAGCCTCTCAAAGGCCATCAAGGAGAGCCTGAAATCCCCGCGGGACCTGAACGCGCTCACAAGTCTTGTCAAAAGGGGCAAGGATTATGCGCGGTACGTGGAAGAGCCCGAGGCCCTGTCTCAACCCGAAGCGATTATAGACGGGGAAGCGGTTTTGCAGATCTTACTGGGCTCAGACTCAAAGCAAAATGCTGTGGCCCAAAAGGCTGTGAAGAGCGCGAAGCTCGATTTCACCTCACTCGATAATTTCATGTCTCTTATGGCCTCGGCTATTCTTGGAGCGATTGCCATCCAGATGCGGGAAACGGATTTTACCGCGATCCTAGCCAAAAGTGCATTGGGCATGGTCGGCCTCGGGGGCCTGAGTGGCATGGTGGACAAGCATCGTGCCAAAGATAAGCGCAAAAAGAAACTCGATCAGTCGCTTGGCGGCCTTGGGTCCGGCGGGATCGGGTCAAGCGCCTCAGACGAGAGCGAAAAATCGGCAAGTTAAGCCCGGGATGCCAGATCGTGCTCACACCCCCATTTTGACACGCTATCCACGCCGAGAATGATTGCATCGCCTCGTTCCACCTCCTAAACTGTCTCACTGTTAACAAACGGGGCGTCGGGTCATGGATATCGACATGTGGAGAGATCGGGCCGAGCTGTGGTTTGATCAAATCCTTCTTTGGATGCAGAGCCCGCCCTTTTTGGCGCAGCTGGCCGCGATCGCGATCGCAATTGTCCTCGCGCCGATTTTAGCCGGGTTTGTCAAACGCCTGATCCCGATTCTTCGAAACGCACCCAAAGAAGACGCCTCGCTTTATAAGGTGCGGAACATTGTCTTCCGTGCGGGGCGGTTCCTGCGCGCAATCTGGCTCGTTGCGCTGCTCGCTATATTCGCCGTCGTCTTACGCAGCATTCCGATGTTTGGAGAAGACTGGCTTGTCAAAATTGCGCAGAGTTTGGCTGTCGTCTTCCTTGTCTACCGCGCGATCAGTGTTTTTCTGGATGATCCGTTCTACCGCAAGGTTGCAGTCTGGACTCTCGTCCCGCTCGCCCTGCTGCTGGTGCTCGGTTATTTTGATGATCTGATGGCGGCGCTCAATGCGGTGTCACTGGGCGAAGAGAGCCCAATCACACTGCTCTCTGTGATCCAGTTGGGTCTTTTCGGGGCGCTCTTCTTCTGGCTGGGATCCCTTGGGAATGAACGCGGGCAGAAAGCGATCCGCGCGCAGGAAAGCCTGGATGTGGGCGCGCGGGAAATTCTGGCGAAGCTGTTTCAGATCGGTGTTTTTGCCGCTGTCGTGTTCCTTGCCTTTGGGGCTGCGGGCATTCCGCTTTCGGGTCTGGCGGTCGCTATCGGTGCTGTTGGCCTCGGGATTGGGCTGGGCTTGCAGCCGATTGCCGCCAACTTTGTCTCTGGCCTGATCATCTTGCTCGACCGATCTGTGAAAGTCGGGGATTTTGTCATGCTGGAAGGCGAAGTTTTTGGCCGCATCAAGGCGATCAATATGCGCTCCGCAACGGTCGCTACGGCTGACGGCAAAGACATTATTGTTCCCAATACGCACTTCACCGAAAGTTCTTACGAAAACTGGACCCATGACAGCCCGTTGCAGCGCTATGAGGTCGATTTCGGCGTGTCTTACGACACGGACCTCGATGCGCTTGTCCCGATCGTACGCGACGCGGTGTTGGAACACCCGGATGTCCTGGCAGAGCCGGACGAGCCGAGCGTGGAGTTCCGCTCTTTCGGCGATAGTTCGATCAATATGTGCGTCGAGTTTTGGTGCGAAGGCATTGATGACGGGCCGAATAAATTCGTCTCGGATGTCGGTTTCATCATCTGGCGGACGCTGAAAGCCAACAATATCGAAATCCCATTCCCGCAGCGCGTGACCTATCAAATCCCGATGAAGGCGAAGGATTAGGATTGTGGTTCGCGACGCCACCACAGATGATGGTGCGGCGATAGCGGCGATCTATAACGCCTATATCCGAACCAGTACGGCAACCTTTGAGGAAGAGCCAGTTGAGGCAGCCATTATGGCGTCGCGGATCAGCAGCACACTATCAGACGGCTATGATTGGCTGGTCGCTGAGGATGACGGCCAACTTATCGGCTACGCCTATTCCAGCCGCTGGATGGCGCGCCCCGCTTATCGCTTTACGGTCGAAGTCAGTGTCTATGTGGCGGAAACTGCTCACAGCAAAGGCGTGGGTCGCGCTTTGTATGATGCGCTTTTTGAACGTCTACGCGCCAAGAACTATCACACCGTGATTGGCATTATCACCCTACCCAACCCGGCGAGTGTTCACCTTCATGAGTCCTATGGCCTGACGAAAGTCGCCCATTACCGCGAAGTCGGACGCAAGTTCGATCAATGGATCGATGTGGGACAATGGCAGGGGATGCTCTCCTCCTAGCGCGAGGCCTCAAACCAACCGCTCCTCAATCGGCACATAATCCACATCATACCCAAAATAGCGAGGCGAAAAGACTTCGAGCCCTGCCTCTGTCCGCCAGAGCGGGTCGCATCTGAAGCCAAGGACGCGGACGGCTTGCCCTTTCACGAAGTCCGGATTGCCGATGCCATCGGCGGTCTCTTCGTCGATCAAGCTGATCAGGTCGGGGCAGGTTGCGATCACCTGACCGTCCTTTGTCGCGACCAGATGTTCATTCTTGAAATCGAGACGCAAGCTTTGTCCTTGATCGGGTCCGCGTCCTTGAAGCGTGACCCAGCCTTCGAGAAACCCATCCGCATCCGCCCAGTCATAATCGCCGACCATGCCGTGGAAGAGTGTGTAGCCATCCCCCGCCACGCGCGCGGCGTCGATGGGATCGGTGCCCGTGGCTCTCGCTTCGCGCACAGCTCGCCCGATAGACTCAGAGAGCGTGAAACTGTTTTGAACCAACACCCCCTCTCGTTTGGCAGTTGCGCCCGTAATGGGCGAGTCCACGACACCCACAACGCCGCTCGCGGTTGAAAGCGCGCGAAACACGGTTTCGGGTCGGGAGTCATCCAGCACGCTTTTCAGGATGATTTCATCGCCTTGCTGCGTGACACAAGCGGCGGGTGTGAGGGACTCACCGGCCACCCTGACGGAGTGCTGATTGATTTCAGGGACAGCGCGCCCCACCGTGTCCGCGTCTAATGCGGGAACCCCGAGACGCGCGGCCGTCGAGAGACCTTCTGCCAACGACAAAGGCCCGATCTCCCCCAGAATAATTCCGGAAAAGGGCGTGCCGACATAGTCTGCGAGGAGTTCAAATGCATTGCGAACCGGGAGTGCAATCGCGGGCGGCGGAGCGTCTGCGTCCGGGGCGATACTGCCAAGACCGTAAGGGCAGGCGACCCGGTCTGTGTCAGAGAGGTCCGCGACATTGATGAGTTCAAACGTCCGACCCGCATCCAAATCCTGTTGGATCAAGACCCGCGCTTCTTCCAGCGATCCGCCGCCGCCCGTCCCCAGATAGGAACTTCCCGTCAGCGCATCTTGTAGTGATTGTTCGGACAGCACACGGCCCGACTTGGTCGTTCGGCGCGGTGTTGTCGCTGTGCCCGTTGATGCGCAGCTCGTCAGTAAGCCCGCTGAAGACAAAGCGAGGCCCGCCATAAAATGTCGTCTGGCTAAGTGCATATGATTTTCCTCGTTCCAGCCTTACCAGCCGCCCACGCCACCACCACCGCCTCCGCCGCCAGAAAATCCGCCCCCGCCGGAGCCGCTACTCTGGCTTACCGGGGCAGCGGCGGCGACGCCTGCGGTGAGTGTTTTGCTTAAGCCCCGAGAAAAGCCCACGGGGCCACCTCGCCCCGTCAGCGCATCGCCGTATGCGTAAGAAGGCTGATAGTCTTTAGCTTCACGTGGCAGCGAGGTTTTAAACTGTTTGGTCCAAGGTTTTTCGACACCCAGCGCCATGGCGTAAGGGAGGAATCGCTCATACAGTTCGACCGTCATAGCTGGCGCGCGGCCTGAAACGGGGTCCGCCATGTTGAGACGCTTTTCTTCCGCCGTTTCGAGATAGAGCTTAAAACCTTCCAATTCAGCCGACACATCCGCGCCGCGTTCCGTTGGTGCCGGGAGCAGAAAAGCGAAGAGAAGGTTGAGCAGGCCGAGTGCGATAAAGAGGCCAATCACGACGACACTATTCTTGGCCACAGGGGCCGCGATGACGGTGATCGCTAAAGCCAGCGACACCACAATCCCCAGCAACGCCCAGACGAGATTGCGCTTGTAATAGGTGGGACCGTATCGTTTGGCGATGGTGCGGTGAAACGCGGCAACACCTTTATGAAAGGCCGTATCCGTGCCGCCATCCAGATCGAGCATTCCGCTGCGCGGCATGATCTCATCAAGGAGTGTCTTCGCGTCGCGTTGACGGGGGACCGGACCCACTTGGCGGATTGTCGTGCGTTTCTTATTGGCCTCGATGTCCAGTACGCTCTCGGTACCGAGCTGCATGAGAAGCGAGGAGAGTGCGTCCATGCCGCGAAAGCCTTTATGATGAATATAATGCGCGGCAGCGGGACTGTAGGGTTCGCCGGATTTCGTTTTGGGGGGTTCATATCGTGCGAAGACGGGACGCTTGACCGGATCACGTCCCACCCGGTTCCAAGCGAAGAGGTAGTAACCGGTCAGGCCAAGGCCGCCGACCATCAGGAGAATGATGCCCCCAAAGCGGAGCCAGAACAGGTGTACTTTCTGCCTCTCTGTGAGCGGATTGATAGTTCCTTTGGCAATAGACGTTGAAATCGTAATGCCTGATTGGGGTGGGAGGGTCTGCGTGGTAGTAACGCGGACGACTGATCCTTCAGCCGTGATGTTTGCGTCCTCGCGCGTACTGCCGAAACGCCCTGTATAAAGGGTATTGTCCACCACCGATGCGCCATCTGGAAAGCGTATCGTGACATCGACGTTTTCAATCGGAAAGAGGCTGTAAGGGCCGATGGGATTCCAATAGAGTTCATCCTTGTCGTCGTGGCGCTGGATCACATTGGGGACGCGGTATTCGATGCGATATTCGTAAGGCCCCGGCGTGAGAAACACATCGGCTCGCCCTAATCGCCACGTGATACCATTTCCTTCTCTCAGAACAGTGACCGTTTCTGGCTGTCCGTCGCGCGTGACAGAGATGAGGTCATAATCAAAGGACTGGCGCACGCCTTCAAACGTGAAATAGGCGGGGAGTTCCCGAAAAATACCGCGACGGATTTGATCACCTTCCGCCACGACATTGATCACCTCAGTGATTTGGATGTCGCCCGTTGCTTCGACTTGAATGTCGACAGAATAGTTGGTGATCCGTTCCTGAGCCAGAGCGACCCCAGCCCAGAGAAGGCTCAGAAGAAAGGTGAGGACGACCCTCACTGATCGAACTCGATCGTCGGCGCGGTAGCTTCTCCCGGATCAATTTCGAAATAAAGCTGCTGGGTGAACCCAAATGGACCCGCAATCAGGTTTGACGGAACGGACGCGACCGCCGTGTTCAATTCCCGCACCGCGCCATTATAAAAACGCCGCGCCATTTCGATCTTGTCTTCTGTTTCCGAGAGTTCGTCTTGCAGATTCAGGAAGTTCTGGTTGGCTTTCAGTTCGGGGTAGGATTCGGCCAGTGCGAGGAGGCGTGACGTATCCCGTTGTACCGTACCTTCCGCAGCCCCGCGCGCACCGACATCATCGCCCGCCTTGAGCGCCGTGTTCCGTGCTTGCACAATCTCTTTAAAGAGCGTGCGTTCATGGTCCGCATAGGCTTTGACCGTGTCGACCAGTTGCGGGATCAAGTCCGCGCGGCGCTTGAGCTGCACTTCAATATCGGACCAGCCATTATTCGCCATCTGGCGCAAACCCACCAGCTTGTTGAAAATCAGAACGCCCGCAATCAGGATGAGGGCGATGAGACCGAGGAAGAACCAGAGCATGAACTCGGTTTAGGGGTTACGGCTTCTAAAGGGAAGCCAGAGCGACGCGCCCAGTTGGGCGGGCGTTTCGGACTGATGTTCGATTAAGCCCAATGTGAGAGGCCCTTCGGCTTTCCAGCGATAAGTCCGGAAGAGCCGATCCCAGACTGAAAGGTTGAACCCGAAATTACTGTTCGTTTCCGGCTCCCGCACTGAATGATGAATGCGGTGCATGTCGGGCGTGACGAAGAGCGTGCGAAGGGTTCGGTCGATCTTGGGCGGCAGGCTGATATTGCTATGCGTGAAAATCGCCGTCGTATTGAGGACCACTTCGAAGGTGAGCACCGCCAAAACGGACGGTCCAAGGGCAAGAATGACGAGCGCTTTCCAGAGTAGGCTGATCGCGATCTCGACGGGGTGGAAGCGTACGCCTGAGGTGGCATCCAGATCACGGTCTGTATGATGGACGCTGTGCAGACGCCAAAGCCAAGGGACATAGTGGAACGCGACATGCTGCGCCCAGATGGCGAAATCGAGTAGGATGATGGCGATGGCGGCCTCAATCCATGGGTCGATTGAGACGAGATTGAAAAGGCCACAGCCGTTTGATGCCGCGAGCGCGGCAACGCTCACAGCCAGAACAGGGGACATCAGTGCGCCCGTCACACTGCCTAAGACTGATAGAGACAGGTTCGTCCGCCAGCGCGCCAGTCTCGGCAGGACGCGTTTCCGGGCGGGCAGGATCGCTTCCAGAAGAATGAAAAAGACGAGGACGCTCAGAAAAATGCTGAGCCGCGTGACGGCAACAGAATCCAAACCTCAGCAGCCCTTTTTGCGCCGCGCCAGATCAATGGAGCGTCGCTCGCGGTCCTGTTCCACCTCATACGGGCGAGGGTTGGCGAGTACACCTGATGCGCGATTGCCTTCATTACGGCGTTCCAGATCGCTCACATCAGCGAAGAGCAACTCCTGCGTTTGCGGACGGTAGCTCTCAGCCAGTTGAAAGAGCTGTTCGCAATCAAAAGCCATATATTTTTCGGGGTCAGCATCACGCAGCTCAAGCGTGTTACAGCCTGTGAGGAATGTCGCTGCCAAAGCAGCCCCTGCGAGTGATTGCCATGTCATAACAACGCGTCTAGCAGACAGCGTGTGAGCCCGATACTCACAAACCAGACAGATTGGGAGACATGAATGGCGGCAGAAACGGGATCAGGGCGAACCATGCTGATTACGGGCGCGTCCGCCGGGATTGGGGCGGCCCTGGCGCGCGAATATGCTGGGCGCGGCTGGAGCCTGATTGTCACGGCCCGTCGGACAGAACGCTTAGAAGCCCTTAAAGCTGAAATCGAAGCGGCACATAATGTGTCTGTGGCCGTGGTCACGGCTGACCTGATGGCGGACGGCGCTGTCGATGGCATGCTGGCAGAGATCGCCGCGCAAGGCCTGACGGTGGACGGCCTGATCAATAATGCGGGCTATGGGCATCCGGGCTTGTTTCTCGACAGCACATGGGACGAGCATGATGGTTTCAATCGCCTCATGCTCGATGTGGTGGTCGAAGCCACGCACAAGCTCCTGCCCGGCATGGTCGAACGCGGGTTCGGGCGGATCATGAATGTGGCGAGCCTCGCTGGGCACATGCCGGGCAGTCGCGGGCACACGCTTTATGCTGCCGTCAAAGCCTATCTGATCAAATTTAGCCAGAGCCTTAACCTCGAACTGGATGGGTCAGGCGTTTATGTCTCCGCGCTTTGCCCCGGTTTTACGATCACGGAATTTCATGACGTGAACGGCACACGCGAAGGAATCAATCAGCTCCCCAAATATATGATTATGAGCGCAGAAGATTGTGCACGGCTCGGCGCGGACGCGCTGGAAAAGAATGTTGATGTTTTCATTCCCGGCAAAGTCAATCGTACGATTGCGCGGTTGGGCCGTTTCCTGCCGCAACAGACGGTGCGCAAGATGATGCTGAAACGCTCGCAAGAGTTTCGTAATATGGGTGAGAACTGATGGTTCCGACCGACGAACGGGTCTTTGTCGCCCTCGATCTGCCCACTGTGGCAGAAGCGGAAGCCATGGTCGAAAAGCTGGGGGACAGTGTTGCGAGCTATAAGATCGGGCTTCAACTCTTGCCGATAGGTGGTGTTGAACTGGGTCGGAAGCTTCGCAAGGCAGGCAAAAATGTTTTCCTCGATTTCAAGTTTCACGACATTGATGCGACCGTTGAAAAGGCGACGCGGTCTGTCGCTGGGTTGGATGCCCAACTCCTGACAGTTCACGCACGTCCAGACGTGATGCGCGCTGCCGTGAGAGGACGCGGGGAGAGTGGACTGAAAATCTTGGGCGTGACCGTGCTGACGTCACTGGATAAGCAAGCGCTCGAAGATATTGGCTATAATGATAATGCGGAAGATTTGGTCATGCGGCGCGTCCGCCAGGCGCTGGATGCCGGTGTGGACGGTGTCGTCGCGTCTCCATTGGAAGCTGCCGCCATTCGGTCAGCTGTGCCAGATAGTTTTCTGGTGGTGACGCCCGGTGTTCGCCCCGCTGGGGCCGATGCAGGCGATCAGAAGCGGATTGCGACACCTGCTGCGGCTCTCAGCTCAGGCGCGAGTCACCTCGTCGTCGGGCGCCCGATCACGCAAGCCGATGACCCGGCTGCGGCGGCGCAGGCCATCATGGCTGAAATTGCAGGCGTTGATTTCAGGCGCGCCTAAGACGCTGACGGCTTAGTAGCCGTAGCGCGAGCGGCGCGTCTGTGGGCGGGGTCCGCAAATAGAGTTCACACAGACAGGCACAGGTGTCGGGACCGGGTAGGGCACTGGAATAACCGGATGGACAATGCGATAATAAGTCGGTCGCGGGGCCGGCGGATAAATGATCCGTGGCGGCGGTGTAATGATCCGCGGTGGACTTACGACGGGCGGGCGATTGATTGTCACAGTCCGATTGGTGATCACATTCTGGTTTTGCACAATGGCGGTCTGGCTTCCTGTGCTGAACCGCGTCCCATTTTGAACAATCGCCGTTTGTGGGGCGCTGAACCCGGAATTCTGCACGATAGCCGTCTGAGGTGCGCTGACCGTGCCGCCATTCTGAACAATCGCTGTTTGCGGCGTTGATGCTGATCCAGCATTCTGAACAATTGCGGTATGCGGCGCACTTACACCAGAGTTTTGAACGATTGCCGTTTGAGGCGCGGACGCGCTTGCACTATTTTGCACGATCGCGGTCTGAGGTGCAGACGCGCTGGCTGAGTTCTGGACAATGGCCGTTTGTGGCGCTGTTGCGCCTGTAGAATTTTGAACAATCGCAGTTTGCGGCCCCGTACCACCTGTGGCGTTCTGGACGATCACGGTCTGAACAGGCGGCAGCGTACTTGTGTGCTGTCGTGTGACTACCTTCGGGCGGTAGACCTTGCCGTTACATTTTGCTTCATGTTCGAAGTAGGATGAGAGCGGCGGAAGTGTTGACTTCCCCGTCACGGGGCCTTTGCAATCATGACATGGATTGATCGGTGCCGCGTGGGCTGTGCCACACAGGGCGTAAGCGGTTCCGGACGCAGCACTGAAGCCTAATCCGAGCGTAATCCCCAGACCGATGCGGATGAGTTTGGACACAAGGCAACCCTTCTCTCGTTAGGGTTCCACACGAACCCGTTCGGAAGAGATGGGTGCAACGACTGTGCCAGATTGAAGGGGCTTTTGGTTAACGAAAAAGGCTACGACCCGGAAGTTGCAGCCTTTAAAAATTAATAATTATAGGCGTTTAGCCTAGTAACGGCTCATCGCGCGGGGGAAAGACGACCCACAGGATGAGCGGCCTGAAGTCTGCCGACAGACGGTGGCTCCACCATATCGGCTGCCTGAATAGGATGACCCGGAATGAGACTGACCTGAGGTGTAACGACCCGATGTGTACCGTCCGCTTTGGTAGCCTGTTGTCACAGTCTGAGATTGGGTCAGACCATATCGTCCACTGACCTGCGGCGCTCTGTAAGTGACATTTGTGTGCGCTCCGCCGTGATAGGCACCACCATGATAGGCATAAGGAAAATGCGGGCCAATCGGAAGGCCTGATAGAGCAGGTGTGACACCACCAGGCACGGTCAGTGGATTAGGACGCGCGCGCCCACTGTCGAGCACAGCCTGCGCCCGGTAAGGATTACGGTCCACGATCGATGTCGGCACGTGAGCGATCCCCGGCGTGATTGTATAAGGGTCGCCATAGATGCGCGGCGTAAACTTTGATGGATCAAACCCGCGACCTGTCGCCACGACGCGCTCTGAATATTGAACCTGTCCAAAGATGTGACGTCCGCACGGGTTCAATCGAACCGTGCTACACGGAGACGGCGGAGCCACTGTGAGGGGTGGACGGTAGACAGGCGCTGGCAGCGTTGGCTTCGGCGCAACGATGATTGGTGCTTTAACAACAGGCGGCGCAACGGGTTTTGGAACCACAGGCGCGCTCACTGTTTTGGCAGAGCCAGAGCGGCAATAGGCGGTACTTTCCGGATGGCATCCTTTTGTGAAGCCCATAGGCGAGTCGCTTAAACCAACAGTCGTGTCTTGGCCATGAATGCGTGTGATCGACACATGCGGCGATTGCTGAAAATGGACACTGTCCAGAAAATCATAGGGCTTGCGGTTTTCAACCGTCATCGCATCCGAATACATCGGCGGTGAAGACACAATCACCGTGTTCGGGGCACAGGCCGGGCCGCCGGGTATTCCGCAGCCCAGCGGTGCACCCGCTAGCGCGCTACCCGCCATTAATGTCATCATGCTGGCCAGTGTTGTTCCCACACCGACGGACGCTGTCTTGATGGCCATGCCGCCACTCCCACTTTGGCAGCCGGTTTTTCCCGGTCTGCAATCATTCACCCAGTGCAGTGAATTCCCGTGGGCGGGGGTGTGTTAGAAATCGTAGGCGATACCGCCGCGTTCCCAGTCCCCATACCGTGTCGGTTCTTCACCGCTCGGTCCGTTATGCTCGGTTGGACGGTCCGCTTTGGCTTTTTCCTTACGGCGACGTTCGGCGGCCTCTTCAAGAGCGCGAACGGCGGCGGGCGGAAGCGCCTTGTCGGGGGCTGCGTTTTCTGGCGTGTCGGGTTCTGTCTCAGACATATCCGACAGGTAGGAAGACTTGCCCATTCCGTCAAACCGGACACAATGGCCCGATGTCCCTTTTCGTTACAGGGGAAGGCTAAAAATCACGTGAATCAGGCGCTAGCCTTCTGTTTACCATGACTGTCAGGACCTCGGTAATCTCTTAGATGAGGCTGCGGTCTGGATGGGTCGGCGGGATAGACCTGAGAGTTTGTGTGCCCTATGGGCGGGCGATGTCCGATAAACCTCGCCCACCACGATCCAAGTCGCCCAATAAGTCTGCATCGTCGTCAAAAGGACCTAGAGGACCAAAGGGAGACAGACGATCCAAAGGACCCAGAAAACCCGGCGGGCCTCGGAAAATGGGAGGTAAGTCTGGCGGCAGACCTGATCGCCCTCGGTCCGATCGCCCCCGCAACGATAAACCGCGTAGCGATAGACCGCGTGGTGATAAGCCTCGCCGTCCCCGTTTGACCAATGCTCAGCGCGCACGACAGGCCGCCGCGATGGCCGTTGGCGATGTGCTTGGAAAGGGGTTCCGTCTGGAAGGCTCGCTGGCCAAATCACCTGCCTTAGAGGGGT
>JBCBGR010000042.1:0-13372 GCA_038526555.1 Pseudomonadota bacterium | reverse complement strand
CCGCTGGTCTATTGCCGCGCTTCGGGAGATTGTCGGCTTCCTTGATACGTTGCAGGATCATGCGTTCCCCCATCAGCGAATGAAAAACGCCGATCAGTAGAAGCAATGCCGCCACAATGAAGAGCAAACCGTGTCTCCTTTCTTTCTTATCCCTCTTGCATCAGTTTTGACGCGCGAATGGCGCCGTAGGTCAGGATCGCGTCACAGCCCGCCCGTTTGAAAGCGAGGAGGCTTTCAAGATAGACGCGATCCCCATCAATCCAGCCATTCTCGGCGGCTGCGCCAATCATGGCGTATTCGCCACTCACCTGAAACGCGAAGGTGGGAACACCAAACTCCGCTTTGATGCGATGGCAAATATCAAGGTACGCAAGACCCGGTTTGATCATGACCATGTCGGCCCCTTCATCCAGGTCGAGTGACACTTCGTGCAGGGCTTCTTCCGTGTTGGCTGGGTCCATTTGATAGGTGCGCTTGTCCCCGCGGAGTGCTGCTGAGGTGCCAATTGCATCCCGATAGGGGCCGTAAAAGGCGGAGGCATATTTGGCCGCGTAAGATAGGATCATCACATCCTGAAAATTGGCGTCATCGAGCGCCGAGCGGATCACGCCGACGCGTCCATCCATCATGTCACTGGGGGCGACAATATCGGCGCCTGCTTCAGCCAGGATGATGGACGCCTTGCCAAGTTGCTCCAGCGTGTCGTCATTGTCGATGATGTCGCCTTTTAAAACGCCGTCATGACCATGGTCCGTGAACGGATCGAGGGCCACATCAACAATGACGCCGATTTCAGGGACTTCGGCTTTCAATCGGCGAATGGCGTGAGGCACAAGACCATCCGCATTCAAGGCTTCGTTGCCTGTATTGTCTTTGATCGAGGGATCAATGTGGGGGAATAAGGCAATCGCCGGAATTCCAAGCTCCGCAGCCTCTTTCGCTTGTTTGACCAAAGCGTCCAGATTTAAACGGCTGACACCCGGAAGGGAAGGCACAGGCGTTTCTGGTGTCTCTGAGTCCGTGATGATCGTTGTCAGGACGAGATCATCGACACTCAGACGGTTTTCACGAACGAGTCGCCGCGACCAATTCGCCCGTCTCTTGCGACGCATTCTTAACTGTGGAAACAAACTCATATTTATTACAATATCTCAATTAGTTAGCGCAGCTTTTCTGTGTTAGAAAAACGTAAATTAAAGCATGAGCTTTGCTGGCTATTAACGGTTTCAAAGTTTATATAAAGCGCAAATCGAACCGATTAGGTGAGCAGTGACCACAACGCCGTCATATAAAGATCAATTTCGCGCCGCCGTCGACGCTGTGCGTGATGAGGGTCGCTATCGTATCTTCCGTGACATCCGTCGCAAGAAAGGCGCGTTCCCACGGGCCACTTGGTTTAAGGATAATCTGACTGAGCAGGACATTACGGTTTGGTGCTCCAACGACTATCTCGGCATGGGTCAGGACGAGTGTGTCATCGAAGCTGTGAAATCCGCCGTTGATGCAGCTGGTACGGGGTCAGGCGGAACGCGTAATATCTCTGGCACGACACGGTATCATGTGCAGTTGGAAGCAGAACTGGCCAGCTTGCATGGGAAAGAAGCCGCGCTTGTGTTTACGTCTGGCTATGTCGCGAATGAAGCGGCGCTCTCCACGATGAGCAAGATTTTGCCGGGGCTGCATATCTTCTCTGACGAGATGAACCATGCCTCGATGATTTCGGGGATCCGGAATGCGCGGACGCACAAACACATTTTCAAGCACAATAATGTTGCTGATCTCGAAGAGAAGTTGAAAGCTGTGCCTCTGGACGCGCCGAAGCTGATCGCGTTTGAGTCAGTCTATTCTATGGACGCCGATATCGCGCCGATTAAGGCCTTCTGCGATCTTGCGGATAAGTATAATGCGCTGACCTACATTGATGAGGTCCATGCGGTCGGTATGTATGGGCCGCAAGGCGGCGGTGTGTGTGAAGCGCGCGGCCTGATGGACCGGATCGACATTATCCAAGGCACGCTCGCTAAAGCTTATGGCATGATTGGCGGCTATATTGCGGCTGATCGCATCATTGTAGATGCTATTCGGAGCCTGGCGTCTGGTTTCATCTTCACGACCTCAATTCCGCCGTCAACGGCGGCAGGCGCCCTTCGCTCTGTTAAAGTTCTGAAGATTACGCCTGAAAGACGTGATCAGCACATGGAGCGCGCTAACGAACTCAAAGCACGTTTCCGGGCTGCGGGCTATCCGTTCATTGATGGTGAAACCCATATCGTCCCGTTGATGGTGGGTGATCCGGTCAAATGTCAGGCGATCAGCGATCGTCTGATCGAAGATTTCGGGATTTATGCGCAGCCGATCAACTTCCCCACGGTTCCACGCGGCACAGAGCGTCTGCGCTTCACACCCAGCCCGTTCCACACAGACGTCATGATGGATGAACTCATGGACGCTTTGTCTATCGTTTGGGCGGAGTATGAATTGCCGCGGGAAAAGGTCGCTTAAAACACGGTCCGTCGCATTGTCCTGATGGGATGATGGGCGTATGAACGCCACAAATCCACTCTGATACGGAAGATTCCTATGTCTGCCGCTGAACAAGTCACATCCGACTATTTGAATCGTTTCTTCACTGAAAGTCTAGCTGATCGTGATCCTGAGCTATTCTCCTGCATGCAGGATGAGCTCAAACGTCAGCAGCAAGAAATTGAGCTGATAGCCTCTGAGAACATTGTCTCTCATGCCGTCATGGAAGCTCAAGGCTCTGTTCTGACAAACAAATATGCGGAAGGCTATCCGGGGCGTCGCTACTATGGCGGTTGCCAATATGTGGACGTGGCGGAGCAGCTGGCCATCGACCGGGCGACCGAACTGTTTGGTTGCGGCTTTGCGAATGTACAGCCTAATTCCGGCAGCCAGGCGAACCAGGGGGTTTTCCTCGCGCTGCTCAAACCCGGCGATACGATTCTGGGTATGGACCTCGCATCAGGGGGACACCTCACACACGGCGCGCCGCCCAACATGTCCGGGAAATGGTTTAATGCTGTGTCCTACGGAGTACGCGATGATGACCATCTGATCGATTATGATCAGGTTGAAGCGCTGGCACAGGAACACAAACCTCAGCTGATCATTTGTGGTGGCTCCGCCTATAGCCGCGTGATCGATTTTGCCCGTTTCCGCGCCATTGCGGACAGTGTTGGCGCTTACTTGCATGTCGATATGGCGCACTTTGCGGGCCTTGTGGCGGGTGGCGCACACCCAAGCCCGTTCCCACACGCCCATGTCGCGACAACAACAACGCATAAGACGTTGCGCGGCCCGCGTGGCGGCATGATCCTCACAAATGACGAAGCGCTGGCGAAGAAATTCAACTCGGCCATCTTCCCAGGACTGCAAGGCGGTCCACTCATGCACGTGATTGCGGGTAAAGCGGCCGCTTTCGGGGATTGCCTGAAACCCGAATTTAGGGACTATGCCGTTCAAGTCGTAGAGAATTGCCGTGCGATGGCCGGCGCATTGGTTGAAGCAGGCTATGCCGTCGTCTCTGGCGGAACCGACACGCATCTCGCTCTGATCGACCTTTCGCCCAAAGGCGTGAAAGGCAATGCGGCTGAGAAAGCGCTCAGTCGCGCTTACATCACCTGTAACAAGAACGGCATCCCAAACGACCCTGAGAAGTTCACTGTGACATCCGGTATTCGCGTTGGGTCTCCGGCAGGCACAACGCGTGGCTTCGGTCCGGCGGAATTCCGTGAAATCGGTCAGCTAATGGCGGAAGTGCTGGATGCACTTGTCGAAAGCCCGAAAGGCAACCCAGAGGTTGAGGCCAGTGTCCGTGAACGCGTGAAGGCGCTTACAGCGCGCTTCCCGATCTATAGCTAGTCGCAGCGTTTGAAGGTCCATCCATTCGGTTGAGACCCGTCCATTTTCGAAATGGTTGCCTTGAGGAGCTCCCCGTCCATGCGGTAGGTAATCTTTTGCGGGTAGTCATGCGCTTCGTTAGCAAAGGTGATGCTGTCCTCGGACCACTTTACCGCCGGGAACGGTGAGGGGCCAACACCATTCGGATAGGCGAAGAATGTCGTTTTTCCGTCCACCGGGCTAATCCGCATTTGTTCAAAGAAGACGATGTCTTCTTCATGCGTCATCGTGTGATAGCCAAACGCATAGTCGGGTGTTGCCATATCCCAGACCTCGAGCGCCTTACCGGACTCTGAGAGCCAGCATCCTCCTAGCCAGCTGACATAAGGAGCGCTTGTGTCGCTTGCCACCGATAGAACGGGAATGAATGCCAAGGCGGTCAGAACTGAAGCCGTCAGCGATCTGCGTTTAACCCTCATGCTGTAATCTCCGTTTTTCTCTCTTCCCGACTGTCGATATACCTTTGAGACGTAACATGTTACGCCGTCAACAGAGTTTGAATTTACCCGATTAGGTCCCGATGCGCTGTCCCTTCTGCTCTAGCGAAGACACACAAGTCAAAGACTCCCGCCAAGCGGAGGATGGCAATGCTGTGCGTCGGCGTCGGCTGTGCCTGCGATGCGGAGCGCGGTTCACCACGTTTGAGCGGGTTCAACTGCGGGACCTCCAAGTTCTGAAAAGCTCAGGAAAACGCGCGCCGTTTGATCGGGACAAGCTCATCCGCTCTGTACGGATTGCGCTTCAAAAACGCCCCATCGAAGAAGATCGTATTGAACAGATGGTATCAGGAATCGTCAGACAGCTGGAGTCCGCGGGGCAGGCCGATGTGACCTCCAAGCAGATTGGTGAGCTCGTCATGGAAGGCCTCGCTGAACTCGATAAGATTGGCTATGTCCGCTACGCCAGCGTCTATCGCGATTTCCGGGCGACTGAAGATTTCGGTCAATTTATCGAATCTGAAAAACTGAGCGAAGACGAGTAGCCATGTTTACGGGGATCATCACGGATGTCGGTCGTCTGAAAGAGGTAACGCGCGTCACAGGCTCTGAATGGGGCGACACACGCATGGTCGTGGAGACGAGCTACGATACGGGAACGATCGATATTGGCGCGTCTATTGCGCATTCCGGCGCCTGCATGACCGTCGTTGAAAAAGGGCCGGGCTGGTACGCCTTTGACGTGTCTGACGAGAGCCTTGCGAAGACAACATTGGGGGCATGGAACATTGGCGACCCGATCAATCTGGAACGCGCACTGACCGGGTCTGATGAGCTGGGCGGCCATATGGTGACAGGTCATGTCGACTGTACGACAAAATGCGTCAGCCGCGAGAGCGTCGCCGGATCCGTTCAGTTCTGGATCTCGATCCCGGACGATCTGGCGTTTGCCATAGCGCCCAAAGGCTCTGTGACGATTGATGGTGTGTCTTTGACGGTCAATGAGGTCAAAGACGGCAAGTTCATGCTGAATATCATCCCGCATACGGCCGAGGTCACAACGCTTGGCGCATTACAGCCCGGCGATGATGTAAATCTAGAAATTGATGTGATCGCCCGCTATGTCGCGCGCTATCTCGCAAACATGAAGAACTGAGGTCGGGTTTGTCCGAATTAAACGAAGTCACGAAACAAGATGTCTACAATCTGGCGACGCCGGAAGAGATCATCGAAGATGCTCGGAATGGGCGGATGTACATTCTGGTTGATGCCGAAGACCGTGAGAATGAAGGGGACCTGATCGTCCCAGCGCAGTTCGCGACCCCTGATGCGATCAATTTCATGGCCAAATTTGGCCGCGGACTGATCTGTCTGGCGCTGGAAAAGCAGCGCGCGGAGGTTCTCGGCCTCAAAAATATGAGCGCAGACAATGCGTCTCGCTTTGAAACCGCTTTCACCCAATCCATTGAGGCGCGGGAAGGGGTGACAACCGGTATTTCAGCGGGCGACCGCGCACGCACGATCCAGGTCGCGATTGATCCCGACAGCCGGGCGGACGACATTGTGAGCCCCGGCCATATGTTCCCGATCATTGCCAAAGAAGGCGGCGTTCTGGTTCGGACAGGCCATACAGAAGCCTCAGTCGATATATCGCGTCTTGCAGGACTAAATCCGTCTGCTGTGATCTGTGAGATCATGAACGATGACGGGACGATGGCGCGGCTGGACGATCTCGTGAAGTTCGCGCAGTTCCATGGTTTGAAAATCGGAACAATTGAAAGCCTGGTCGCGCACCGTTTGGAACGCGATCATTTCGTCAAACACGTCGCGAGTTCCGATTTCCGGTCTCAAAATGGTGACGATTTTAAGATTCATGTCTATCGTAACTTGCTGGATAATAAGGAGCATGTGGCTCTGTCACGCGGTGAGGCAAAAGCGGGTGAGCCGAGCTTCGTCCGTGTTCACAAAATCGATTTTGCAGGTGATATTCTCTCAGAGGATAGCCCGCGCTCCGGCCTGATTTGGGACGCGATGAAATCATTGGCGCAACATGACGGTCACGCGGTTCTGGTTCTTATCCGCGAAGGCTCGATTGATTCCCTCCTCGAAAGGCTGGGAGCCCACAAATCGACGATTGACCGGAAAGAGCAGACAGTCCGTGAGTATGGTGTAGGCGCGCAGATTCTGACCCATTTGGGTGTGACGAAGATGACGCTTTTGTCGAACAGTATGCCAAAGCTGATTGGTCTTGACGCCTACGACCTTGAGATTGTCGGGCTTCACCCTCTCACGAATACACGAGCCTAAGCCCATGAAAGTCTTAGTGATTGAAGCTCGCTTCTATGAGCATATTTCTGATATGCTGCTCGAAGGGGCGATGGCGGCTCTAGACGCCGCTGGCGCAGATGTGACACGCGTCACGGTTCCGGGTGCGCTTGAAATTCCTCACGTTATTTCCATTGCGGATGAAGCGGATGCGTCCAACTACGACGCGTACGTCGCGCTCGGATGCGTCATTCGCGGCGAGACGACCCACTATGATTATGTCTGCGAGGAAAGCGCGCGCGCCATCATGGATTTGGCGGTGGATAACCAACTCGCGATTGGGAATGGTATCATCACCGTCGAGAATGAAGCGCAGGCCATTGCGCGTGCCGATAAAGCGCAGAAAGACAAAGGCGGTTTTGCCGCGCGTGCAGCTCTGACCATGGTTGATATCCGTGCGAAACTCAAAGCTGGAACACTCTAATGTCGAGTGCCAACCCCAAACTTCGCCGACAGGCGCGGCTCTCTGCCGTCCAAGCGCTCTACCAAATGGAGCTGACAGGCGCGACATCCAAGCCCGTCATCTTTGAGTTTCTAAATCACCGTTTCGGGTTTGAAGATGAAGAAGGCATGGTTGCGGCTGACGAGACCTTCTTTGAAGAACTCGTTGAGGGCGTTGTCCGTGAACAGGACGGGATTGATGCTGATCTGGACGCTCAGCTTCCGGAGAAATGGCCGTTGCGACGGCTTGACATGACCTTGCGGGCTTTGCTGCGCGCTGGCGTCTTTGAAGCGAAACACCGCCCAGACGTGCCTGGCGCCGTGATCATTGATGAATATGTCTCCATCGCCAACGACTTTTTCGAGGGTAAAGAACCTGGCATGGTCAATGCTGTGATGGATAAAATCGCAAAGAGTGTCCGTTCGGTCGAATTTGGTATTCCCAATTCCAGTACGCAGGCGGCCAATTGAACGAAGCTGACCTGATTGACCTGCTACGACCCTTAGCAGGGCCTCACGCTTTCAACCTTGAAGATGATGCGGCTGTCCTAACGCCTTCACCCGGTCAGGACTTGGTCTTGTCCAAAGATACAATGGTCGAAGGTGTTCATTATCCCAAAGGTCGGATTGGCGGCGGATTTTCGGAACGACTGCTCTGCACGGCCTTGTCTGATCTTGCCGCGAAAGGGGCGCGGCCGATTGGATACATGCTATCTGTCGCTTGGCCCAAGGATCGCGATGATATTTGGCTGACAGGCTTTGTAAGAGGGCTACAAGAAGCTCAGGCCAGTTTTGATTGTCCCCTGATTGGCGGGGATACTGTCTCGACAGACGGCCCGCTTGTCGCGAGCGCCACAGTCTTCGGGGTTGTTCCAGAGGGGACAGCGGTCTTGCGATCCGGCGCGAAGGTTGGAGATGATGTCTGGTATACGGGGCGATTAGGCCTAGCCGAGATCGGACTGGCGATTGTGACGGGTAATCCGGAGGCTATGCGCCATCCTGATGCCATGGATGCGGAAGAGGCCTATATGCGCCCAACCCCGCGATTTGCCTTTCGGAAAACCCTAAGGCGCTACGCAACGGCGTGTGCGGATATCTCTGATGGTATCTTTAAAGACGGCGGGCACATTGCGAAAGCCAGCCAAGTCGCGATTGATTTTATCGCAGACACAGTGGCTCTCGCGACGTTTGGAGATGATTATGAGCTCTTATTCACAGCATCACCTGAGCATCGCGATTACCTGTTACGAGAGGCAGAAGTGGTAGGCCTACCCCTTATGCGCTGCGGCGTGGTCAAATCAGGAGAAGGTGTTTCTATCGACGGTAATCCTGTTGAAACAACAGGTTATACCCATGAACTTTAAGTGAGACTTTAGCGCGGGCCGCCGGGTCCACCCGGGACATCCTGCTGTTGCCCACCAATCCGGTCTGTGGGCAGGCGACCGATTGTTCCGAAGATTTGCTCGAGAACTGAGAGTTCACGACCGCGCGTAGGTGTCTCGCGATTCTCATAGTTTACAATCCGGCGATCACTGATCCCATATTCAGCCACCTGTGTGACCTGACCGTCTGCGTTAAACGAGATGGCGGTGACACTCTGTTCCTGAATTTGGGGCCGCAGATAAGCGTAACGCTCACGTACCTGATTGATATAATACCAAGTGTCCGCTTCGACATCTTCGTCAAACGTGCCTTCAACGGACGGGCTTCCCAGCGCGGCCAAGACGCTGGCTTTCGTGTCTGTGTTGGGGTTGATCTCCTGTGGCTTCGCATCAGCTGTCGGCACATAACCATGCGTCCGCAGAATGGGGTTGCACCCACCGAGAATAAGTGCGGCAAATAAAACCGAAATTGCCACTGGATTACGCATGAATCGTCTCTCACATAAGGCGCGAATACCTACGTGCGCTCTAGACAAGCTTAGTCAGACTCGCAAGCGCGCCACACTGTTGATGACGGAGGCTTAATATGGGGCTGTTTGACAAACTCATGGGGCGTGACTTGCCCGAGCGTCGCGACGCCAGAAAAGTCTATTTTCGGATCCTGGAACAAGCGCGAAGCCCTGAATTCTTTCAATCCGGTGGCTTCGCGGACGATTATGACGGGCGGATTGACGTCATCACCCTGCATATGGCGGTCCTGATTGAGCGGTTGCAGGCGGATGGCGAGGATGGACGACTTCTCTATCAAGCGTTGTTTGACGAAATGAAGGATGATTTCGAAGTGGCGCTTCGCGAGGAAGGGATCGCCGATACAGGTGTCAAACGGCGCATGAAACCCATGATTGGTCACTTTTATGATCGGTTGAAAGCCTACACGGACGCGTTGCAGTCAGAAGACGTCAATGCGGCGCTTACAGACGCATTTGCGATTGAGAAAGATGGGTCTGAGCCCTTTAGAACGCGCGTCGCGACTTACATGACCCGCTTCCTCGAAGACCTAAAAACGCAGCCTTTTAAGGTAATTAGCAACGCGAGATTCACGTTTCCAGAGCTTTAGGCCTATGACAGAGCCGTTCTGCCCCTTATAGCGGCTGGATGATGGACGGTTTGGTCATATCAATTGATGCGATGGGCGGTGATTTTGCGCCGGACATTGTGATCAAGGGGTTAGAGTATTTTCTAAAGCATGAAGGCAAGGGGCGCCGGGCGCGCTTTCTGCTGCATGGAGATCAGGCGCAGCTGGACCCTTTGCTGGCAAAGGCTCCACGGACTCGCGAACGCTCTGAAGTGGTCCATACGGACAAAGTCGTGTCCATGGACGATAAGCCGTCTCAGGCTCTGCGGCGAGGTAAAGACAGCTCCATGTGGAATGCCGTCGCCGCCGTGAAGGCGCAACGGGCGGAAATTGCTGTTTCAGCCGGAAATACAGGTGCGCTCATGGCGATGAGCAAGCTACAGCTGCGGATGAAACAGGGCGTACAACGCCCCGCGCTCGCCGCAACTTGGCCCCGTCAGTCCGGTGTCTCCGTCGTGCTAGACGTGGGCGCAAACGTAGATGTTGACCCGGCGCAGCTGACTGAATTCGCGATTATGGGTGAGGCTTATTACAAAGCGATCCATAAGGTCGAAAACCCCTCCATCGGTCTTCTGAACGTCGGGACTGAAGACCAAAAGGGCAATGCGGTCATCAAAGCTGCTCATGAGCGTTTGTCCGAGAGCCAGCTCGGCTTGAACTATATTGGATATGTCGAGGGGAACGATATTTCGACCGGGTCTACGGACGTTATCGTCACAGATGGGTTTACAGGGAACATCGCGCTGAAAACGGCGGAAGGAACGGCCAAGATGATTGGTACGTTCTTTAACGATGCCTTATTCGGCAACATCTGGTCGAAAATCCTGACCTATTTGAACTCCTACGCGCTGTTTAAACTCAAGCGTCGGATAGACCCGCGGCGTGTGAACGGAGCCGTCTTCTTGGGTCTCAACGGGATCGTCATCAAAAGCCATGGCGGGACGGATAAGGTTGGCTTTGCCAATGCCGTGAACATCGCGATCGGCTTAGCGGAAACAGACTTTATGCATGCGATCGATAAGCTCCTCGATGCGCTCCACGACGAAGACGATAATATCGGATTTATTGTATGATCCTGAGGATTTTATGACCTTACGAGCTGTCATTAAGGGGATCGGCAGCTACCGTCCCGAACGCGTTATGGAAAACGCCGAGTTTGCTGAGGTGCTTGGCCTCGACACGTCGGATGAATGGATTCGCGAACGTACGGGGATCAAACGTCGCCATATTGCGGCCGAGGGACAAACCACATCTGATCTGGGCTATGAAGCGGCGCTAAAGGCGCTCGACCATGCCGGGTTGACGGCTGCGGACCTTGACCTTGTTATGGTCGCAACATCGACATCAGACCTGACTTTCCCTTCCACCGCGACCATGATCCAGCATCGCCTCGGTATGGCGCATGGCGCGGCCTTCGACGTTCAGGCCGTTTGCAGTGGTTTCCTCTACGGTATTCATACCGCCAACGCGCTCATCAGGGCGGGTGCACATAAACGGATCATGCTGATTGGCGCAGAAACCTTTTCGCGCATTCTCGATTGGGAAGATCGATCGACTTGTGTCCTGTTTGGCGATGGTGCCGGGGCCATCATCCTCGAAGCGCAAGAGAATACGGAAGATGGCGTGATCCATTCCGTCATCCGTTCCGATGGGGCGCATAAGGATATGCTCTATGTCGATGGCGGGCCATCGGCGACGCAGACCGTTGGGAAACTCCGAATGCTCGGCAATGCCGTTTTCAAACATGCTGTGACCGATATTGCGGGTATTATCCGGACTTGCGCAGAAGAGGCAGGCTATGATGTACCGACCATCAACTGGTTTGTCCCGCATCAGGCGAATCAACGCATTTTGGTGGCTGTCGCGCGAAAGTTGAAGCTCAGACCGGAGCAGGTCATTTCGACAGTCGCGGACCACGCCAATACGTCAGCGGCGAGCGTTCCACTGGCTTGGGATGCGGCCGTGAAGGACGGTCGTATCAAAAAAGGCGACACGGTTATGCTGGAAGCGTTTGGCGGGGGCTTCACGTGGGGTGCCTGTCTTTTGCGCTATTAAAGAAAATTTCGCCTTCGTGACTGAAAATCCAAGCTTTTCTTCCAAAAGACAAAGTTTCTCCTTGCCACTTATCCCGTCGGTTTGCTTAATAGCGATCTATGGGTAGCAAAACCATCAACACGGGAACTGTGACGCGCGCTGATCTCGCGGAAGCAGTTTATAGTGAGATTGGTTTATCGCGCGCAGACTCTGCTGAACTTGTTGAATCAGTCATCGGGCACATCTCTGACGCTCTCCTGAGAGGGGAAAATGTCAAACTGGCCGGTTTTGGAACCTTTCTTTTGCGCGAAAAGAATGAGCGTATCGGGCGCAATCCAAAAACAGGCGTTGAAGTTGCGATCACACCCCGCCGCGTATTGGTGTTTAAACCAAGTCAAGTCCTCCGTGAACGCGTCGATTCGGCATTAAGCCCCAAAAAGTGATAAGGTCCGATTCGTAATCAGGGCCCAACCATGCGAGCGAAAACCACACGCGCGTTCAGAACCATCAGTGAAGCCGGCGATGAACTCGGCTTGCAGCCCCATGTGCTTCGTTTCTGGGAATCAAAATTCTCAGACATAAAACCCATCAAGCGGGGTGGTGGCCGACGCTTTTACCGTCCTGAGGATATCGAGTTTCTCAGAGGTATCAAAACGCTTCTTTATGATGAAAAACATCCTATCAAGGATGTCCAGAAACTGATCGCGAAGAGCGGGGCCAACCGCATAATCGAACTCGGCCGCTCTGTGGAGCAGGCTTCACGCGAGCGCGACATCACGGAAACAACTTTGGTGCCTGAGCGGATCGAGAAGCCTGGTATTGCAGTGAAGCCAGATGTTGTTGACGCTGAGGTCGAGATCGAGGAGGCTGAAGTCGAGGTCGAGGTCGTCGAAGCCGTTCCGGTTGAACCTGACCCTGTTGACGTCATACTTGAAGATCCGCCTGCACCACCTCCGCCTGATTTATCTTGCCTCGAAGACGCTTTGTCCCGCTTGAAGATCCTTCGTCAGCATTGGGATGATTTCGACGCGGGTAAAGACGCCTGAGCTTCACCGCATTCCCATCTTGCGGCGTAACGCCGAGAGGATTATAGCCGCGGCCACGAATGGAACGGAGTATGGCGCAGTCCGGTAGCGCACACGCCTGGGGGGCGTGGGGTCGCAGGTTCAAATCCTGCTACTCCGACCATTCGGTCTCAAATTTCGATCAATGCTGCCTATGTCGCAGTCCTATCGAGGGCTGAAAGACCTATATCGCGCCCATGTTTGTTTCGTTCGACAATAATAACACGCCCGGTTGGGTGACTTACTGGCTAGGCTTCATGGTGGCGCTTGTTGTGGCCATGGTCGTGATTGGTGGGGCAACGCGTCTGACGAACTCTGGCCTGTCGATCACGGAATGGGCGCCAATCAGCGGCGCACTGCCGCCCATGTCCCAAGAGGCGTGGATCGCGGAGTTTGAGAAATACAAACAGATCCCGGAATTTGAAGCGGAACATCCCGGCATGGACCTCGCTGGGTTTCGAATAATCTACTTCTGGGAGTGGGCGCACAGACAGCTGGGACGGATTGTGGGGCTTGTCTTCGCGGTTCCGTTTTTCATTCTTCTTCTATCGAAGAGACTGCCTAAGGGTAGGGCGCTGGCGCTAACCTCCGTTCTGTTCTTGATCGGTCTTCAAGGCGGCATCGGATGGTGGA
>JBCBGR010000041.1:0-13419 GCA_038526555.1 Pseudomonadota bacterium | reverse complement strand
GCCAAACTGCTTGTCCCGGCTGGACATAAGGGCCCTAAAATTCTGACCTTCCGAAATTTCGATGCAATCAAGAAATATAATAACTCCACCAGCTACGTGCTGGGGATTGCAAGCCTTGGCGATGCGCTGAAAGGCGAAACAGCAATCCGAACTTCATGGCCCGAGGGTGATCAGCCCATTTCGTTCGAGCAGAAGAAAGCGATGCAGCGCGCCCTGACCGCGCAAGGCTATGACACGAAGGGTGTCGACGGGATGATCGGCCCTGCAACGCGCGCGGCCATTAGGAACTGGCAAAGCTCACGTGGCCTCCCGGCGGATGGCTATGTCGAGCAAGGCCTGTTCCAGCAGATCGTCTCGCAAGGCTAACGCGCTCTTTTCTCGATGCCCCCGCCTCAGCCGCTTACACGGACACCTGCGCCGAAACTTGACTTTTCGCGACCTGGGACGCCTGCGGTAACGGATTTCGACGATATCTATTTCTCAACCGATGGTGGCCTTGAAGAGACGCGCGCGGTTTTCCTGCAAGGCTGTGGCTTGCCGGATGGGTGGCAGGACAGAGACGTCTACACGATTGCCGAACTCGGCTTTGGGTCAGGACTAAACTTTCTCGCGACTTGGCAAGCGTGGCAGCAAAGCGCCTCACGACGAAAACCCGGAAGCCGATTGCATTTTGTCTCCGTCGAAGGCTTTCCCTTTGAACGCGACGACCTGAGACGCGCGCTTTCTCACTTTCCTGAATTAGAACGTTTCGCCGCCCCACTCATCGAAAGCTCGCCCGGCCCGGTTAAAGGCCTGCATCGCCGCCAGTTTGGCGATGTCACGCTAACCCTTGTGCAGGATGAGGTGCGGCCAGCCCTGCAAACCCTCGACCTCAAAGCTGACGCGTGGTTTCTGGACGGATTTTCTCCCGCCAAGAACCCCGACATGTGGGGCGACGATGTGATGGGTGAGGTCGCCCGCCTTTCAGCCCCAAACGCGCGGTTAGCGACATTCACGGTCGCGGGGCTCGTGAGGCGTGCCTTGGAACAAGTGGGTTTTACCGTTGAACGGCGAGAAGGGTTTGGACGGAAACGCCATCGGCTGGAAGCGCGGTTCAACAAAGCTGCCACAGAAACTCCGAAGCCCACACCCGTCACTCCGACGATCATCGGAACAGGTATTGCCGGCGCGTCGATTGCCCATGCGTTCGTCAGACGGGGGATCGCGCCGCGCATGATCACAGACCCCACACATCCAGCTGCGTCAGGTAACGGCGCTGCGCTCGTCAAACCACGCTTCGATCTGCAGGATAATCCCGCGTCTCGCTTTTTCCTGTCGAGCTTTCTTTATGCGCGGGAGTTCTACAAAGATTCGATCTTGCAAGAAGGCGTTCGGCATCAATTCACTTCTGACTCTGATCAGAGGCGCTACCCCGCACTCGTCCAACAAGCGCCGCTCGGACCTGGACATTTGCGCATTGATGAGGAAGGCGTTGACCTGCCGACATCGCTCGTCATCGATACCGAAGCCGCACGCGAAGAGGCCTTATCGGGGATCGACATTGAAAGCCGTCACATTGAAGATGTGTCCGAAATCAATGGCCCGATCATTCTCGCGAGTGGGTATGGTGTTCGGCAGCTATTGCCCGATCTTGCCTTTCGCTTTTCGCGCGGCCAGCTCAGTTGGGCCGACGGACATCTCAATCAAACCATCACCTATGGCGGCTATGCCATTCCAAGAGATGGTCGATTATTGCTCGGCGCGACGCATGACCGGATTGCGGATCACGACGCGGCATTTGCCCTGCGCGATGAAGACAATGCCCACAATCTTGAACAAGCGCTCGCTCAAGGGATTGATGCCAGCCATGCGACCACCTTTCGCGTGAGTGTGCGGGTGAATAGCGCTGATACCTTGCCTCGAATTTTGAAGCTCAAACATGAAAAAACCCAACAAGACATCTGGGTCCTGTCGGGTTTAGGATCACGGGGTTTCGTTTTTGCCCCACTCTTAGGCGAAGCGCTCGTCAGTGACTGGATGGGAGAGCCTTCGCCGCTCTCCCAAGCCATGCGAGAGCGACTTAGTCGTCCCCTCGCCTGAGTTCGGCCGACCCGGACAAGCTCTCATATAATAGATCACGGATGGACTCGATATAGATGTCGCCCGATCCAGACGCATTGACTTTCGCATCTCCCACAGACGCGTTGACATCAACATCGCCGGAGCCTGAATTATTAATCGTCAACTCAGGAATATTCCCACCGTCAATTTCAACGTCGCCGGAGCCCGATTTTTCAACACGGACATCACCGTTCGCAGAAGCGATTTCGACATCGCCTGAGCCGGATTTATCGATGGTAATAGGGCCGTCAACATCACCGATTTCAAACTCACCTGAGCCTGACGCGTCAAAATAAACAGCGCTGGCACTTTCAAAGGTTAGATCGCCGGATCCAGACTTATCAATATCGAGCTTGCCCACACTCCCGGCTTCAAACTCACCTGAGCCTGATTTATTCAAGGTGAGATCACCTGTATCTTGCAAGCTTATATCAAAGCAGCCGGACACATCGAGGTCGACTTTTCCGAGAGCGACCTCGCTGGTCAGTTCCAGCGCACTATCATCGATTTCGAGGCTCGAACCTTCGGGCATGCTAATCCGGAGCTCTGGATAGTCTCTTAAGCGAGTATTACCTTTACTCTCGCGACCGTTCAGACTCAGATCCCATGAGAGGCCGCCATAATTACAGGCTTGGTTTCTTTCTTTGGAACTTAGCCCGCCATCGATATGAATGGCTTCTCCATTTGTGCTGAAATCCAAGGAACCTTCTGATCCGCGGCGGACCACGTCGAGACCATCATTCCCTTTTACAAGGGTCACAGTTCCGACAAAGTTCTCAATCTTGACGTCCATCGCGTCCGCTGGGACGGCGAGGACAGCTGCTAACAGGACAGCATAACCAACCGCGGCGCGCATTAGAGGCGTACTCGGATTGGTGAGCCAGACTTCATCTGGACTTCGATCACGAAATCCGTGGTCTCTGCCGCGTGGGTTTCAACACCCTCACCTGTAAATTCAACGCCAACACCGGCGGCACTCACTGTCATGCCCGCGAACGGGGATACAGTGGCCAGGTCGGACAGTTGCAAGGTGGGAACACCCGGCAGTGCAGCGAATGCGCCTGCCAGTAATGTTGTCGATATAATGTTCATTCTCGTCTCCCTTATTTCTAAAAATTTGTCGGAGGCCGTGGCCTCCGATTTATTATGTGTTTGGCACTTAGCCTTCGAGGTCGCGGAAGTCGCGGCGCAGCTTCCATTCCCGTGAAGTCACCGAGCGCTCGAGGTCCTGCAGGCGGACTTCTAGGGACCGGAACTTGGAGCGGACATCGGAATAGTTCGCTGTGTCCATCGGCTCCGGCATGGGGGCTCCGCGACGTTGCGCTTTCTTGGCGGCCCGGCGTTGTTCCGTACGCTCTCTTCTGTATGGCGCGCGTTTATCGGCGGGGATAAACAGCCACATCAGGAAGTAGAGCAGGACGGGGAACCCGGTGAAAATGACCGCGAGAACGAAGAAGATCCGCATCGGGCCGTGATCAATACCGAGCCAGTCACCGACCCCGGCACAGACGCCACCCAGCATGCCGTCAATTTTATTCCGGCGGAGCTTGGGGCGACCGGCGTAGACATAACCGTCATCTTCGCCGTCCCAGTTTGCATCGAGGAACATGCGTTCCATCTTATCTTTGTACTGGCGGCGGCTCATGACTTGTCTCTCCAGTTCGGGATTTCATCGTCCAGGATTTTCTCCAGGACCTTGACGCGCTGGTCGAGAATATCAGCAATCCGTGACATCTGTTCCAGTTCGGCGCGGTGCGTACCATTTTCTGGTGTGCCGCCGCCGCCCATGCGTTCCTTGTGTTCGTAATGCGTCTTCAGCATCGAGGATGCGACACCCATGACAATGGCGACAATGGGGATCATGAAGACGAGGACTTCGGGCCTAAACATTTCGCTCTCTCTTTCCGTAAGCTACGTGATCAATATGTGTGCCCAGGGGGCGGGAAGTTGAACCGGATGAAGGGGGTCCGGTTCAGGTGGGGGAATCGCCCCCCGGGCAGGTCATGCCACTCTCTTACGGGATGAAGAGAGCGGGAGACAGGTCGATCAGCTCGCTTTTTTGGAAGATGTCTTCTTCTCAGACTTGTTCGCCGCTTTAGGCTTACTCATCCGCGCCTTAAGGGCGGCCAGTTCATCTTCCAGTTCGTCATCCGATTCTAGGGCGGCAAACTGAGATTCCAGGCTTTCACCTTCACCAAGATCGAAAGCTTCAACATGAGCTTCCAACTCATCGACCTTGCGCTCCATCCGCTCATAGCGGGCGAGGGCATCATCGACGCGTGTATCCACAATCTTGGTGCGCATCTTTACCTGGCTCTTGGCGACCGTGCTGCGCATGGTCAGAGCCTTATGCTTGGCTTTGGCTTCGTCCAGTTTTGTCTGAAGCTTTGACAGATCATTATCGGCCTTTGCGATAGCTTCATCGAGAACTTCGATTTCCTTACCGACAACGTCCGCCATATCTTCGGCTTGACGCTTGGCCTGGAGCGCTCCCCGAGCTAGGTCTTCACGATCCTTGGTGATGGCGAGTTCGGCTTTTTCGGCCCAATCATCAGCACGCTTGCGATAGTCATCTTCACGACGTGTCAGCTCTTTGCGCTCGGCAATGTGGCGAGCCGCATCTGTGCGGACTTCAACCAGCGTATCTTCCATTTCCTGGATAATCAGGCGGGCGATCTTTTCAGGATCTTCGGCCGCCTCAATCATCGCGTTGAGGTTGGAATTGATGATGTCACCCATGCGGGAAAAAATGCCCATTTGTCTCGTCTCCTTTGAGAATGGTCGGGTTAGGAACCCTGGCCGTTAGGCCAGGATGACGGCGATCAGAAAGCCTGCGGCGAAGAAGCCCCAGCATTCGCGGTCGCGGGTTGTGAGGTATTGAACGAAGCGGGCGCCTTTGACGCGCCAGCTATCCGTTCCGTAGTCGTCCTTGTGGTCCATTAGAGAATTTCCTCATATGTATCGACTGAACCGTGCATCGGCATATAGCCATAGCTGCCACCTGTGCGAATGCTCAGGGCGGCAAGTCCGCGGCGGCGGCGGGCCCGGCGAACAGAGCGCGACGGCGCTGCGTTTCCGTTGATGGCGTTTAGATCGTTATCGATGGTGCGGTATGTCATCATCGTCTCCTTTCGTCTCTCTCTGTTGGCCGGATGATCCAGCTTTTGTGGGTGGAAGCTTTATCGCCTCCGTTTCGATGATTGATAAATGACGTGCGGGGCGGGGTTTGTCACGTAAAACTAAACTATTGAAAAAATTGATCTTTTCACTTTTCTTCACAGAGGGGCGAAAAATATTTGGCCTCTCAAGCTCATATTTGGCTAGATTCACCAATATTTTTAGCGTAATGATCCAGCATGCCGATACGCTCACAACCGATTGGATCCAGCCCGTCTTTTATGGCGCTGATGGACCGGGTCTCCGATTATGCCTCGACAGATCGACCCGTTCTGATTGTCGGGGAACGCGGAACGGGCAAAGAGCTGGTCGCGTCGCGTGTGCACTTTCTCTCACCCCGCTGGGAGGCGATTAATGTCAGGGTCAATTGTGCGGCCTTTGATGGCGACGCGCTGGACCGGGAACTCTTCGGTCAGACCTTTATGGATGGGCGCGCTGACACAAATGGGCGCTTCTTTGAAGCCGATGGCGGAACGCTCTTTATAGATTCCATCGACCAAATGCCGATCCGCTTGCAAGAAAAGCTCATGCATACCATCGAGCATGGTCGGATTCAGGCCACCGGCGAGATTTATGGCGAGGAAGTCAATGTGCGGGTTGTCGCCGCCACATCGGTCGATCTACCCGCGGCTGTCGCGCAGGGGCGTTTTCGTGCCGACCTGCTCGACCGTATCGCCTTTCATGTCATCACCTTACCCCCCCTGCAATCACGGCCTGAGGATATCCCGGCTCTGGTTGAGCATTTCGGCAAGGGGGCGGTCACAGACCTCGGCGCCGACGCGTTTCCGGGGCTTACCGCCGAAGCGATGGAAAAGCTGCTGGATTACGACTTCCCCGGCAATGTCCGCGAGCTGAAAGGCCTGATTGAGCGCAGTACGGTCAAAGCCTTCCTAGCCGATGAAAGCCTGTCTGAACCCATCAGTGTTCTCGAAATCGATCCCTTTGACAGCCCTTATCGTCCGGAACGAGCCTTTATTCCGACAGCGGGTATGTCAGCGGCAGCCCCGACTGTCATTGTGCAAGGCACGGCTCCACATGAGCCCACAACTCAGACACCAGACATGGAGACTGGAAAGGACGAGAGGTCAGAAGGGACTGAAACCCCAGATTTCTCAGAGAGAGTTCTCGCCTTCGAACGTCGCCTGATTGATGAGGCAATGCGGGCTGAAAATGATCATCAGGGCAAAGCAGCTGAACGATTAGGCCTGACCTACCATCAGCTGCGCGGACTATTGCGAAAACACGGGCTGAAAAAGTAGCCTCCGAACAGGTTGGGGCCAAACTTAACTGGAAGCACCAAAACCCGACTTTCTGAAAGACAGAAAGCCGGGCCGGGATGATAAACAACGCAAATGCATTCATCCCCATGAACGCATGGACCGTTGTTTGATCCCTATGAGCAATCCAGAAAACCCCACATAATCAACTGTTTTGCTGAGTTTCACCCTGCGAAGCGGGAGGTGAACGCAAACTGAATGCTATTTGTTTAATAGGCAACGCCAATCAAAAACCTCGGAACGAACAATTGGACGAATGGAACACAAACGCATAAGCCCTGCCATAATCGCCGGAAGAGCGACCCGTCCTTCCCCCATTTTAAATTTGGAGAGTCCGAATGAATGATATGTCCCCCATGAAAGGCAAATGCCCGGTCATGCATGGTGGTGCGACCAACCGCACAAGCACATCCCCCAAAGATTGGTGGCCCAATGGCATCAATGTCGAAATGTTGCACCAGCATGGCGTCCGCACAAACCCAATGGATCCGGACTTTGATTACCGCGAAGCCGTCAAGGCGCTCGACTTTGATGCGCTCAAAGCAGACGTCAACGCACTCCTGACCGACAGCCAGCCTTGGTGGCCGGCTGACTGGGGTCACTATGGCGGTCTCTTCATTCGCATGTCTTGGCACGCAGCCGGCACTTACCGCACCTATGATGGTCGCGGTGGCGGCGCGACAGGGAACCTTCGTTTTGCGCCGCTGAACAGCTGGCCGGACAATGGTAACCTCGACAAGGCGCGTCGCCTGTTATGGCCCGTCAAGAAGAAGTACGGCAACGCCTTGTCATGGGCGGACCTGATGCTGCTGGCGGGTACAGTCGCTTATGAAAATATGGGTCTGAAGACTTTTGGCTTCGGCTTTGGTCGCGAAGATATCTGGGCACCAGAGACAGACATTAGCTGGGGTGAAGAGAAAGAATGGCTCGCGCCATCTGAGAACCGCTATGGCGACCTGACTGACGCCGATACGCTGGAAGACAAGCTGGCCGCCGTCCACATGGGCCTGATCTATGTGAACCCAGAAGGCGTCAACGGTAATCCCGACCCCGCCCGCACCGCTGAGCACATCCGCGTCACCTTTGCCCGTATGGCGATGAATGACGAAGAGACAGCGGCTCTGACAGCTGGCGGTCACACTGTCGGTAAAGCGCACGGCAATGGAGATGCAGGCGCCCTCGGCCCAGAGCCTGAAGGCGAAGACATTGTCTATGCTGGCTTTGGATGGATGAACCCGAATGCCGACGGCAAAGCCTCAAGCCACATCACATCCGGCGTTGAAGGCGCATGGACAACAGAACCCACAAAGTTCGATATGGGCTATTTCGACATGCTGTTCGGTCATGAGTGGGAGCTGACGACGTCCCCGGCTGGTGCCAAGCAGTGGAAGCCTGTTAATATTGACGACATCAACATGCCGCTGGATCCCGATGGCACAGGCAAGCGCACCATGCCCGTCATGACGGATGCCGACATGGCGATGAAAGTCGATCCAAAATATCGCGCCATCTGCGAAAAGTTCATGGCGGATGAAGATTACTTCCGTGATTGCTTCGCGCGCGCTTGGTTTAAGCTGACCCACCGCGACATGGGGCCAAAGGCCAACTATCTCGGCCCATGGGTGCCGGAAGAAGACCTCGTCTGGCAGGACCCTATCCCAGCGGGCTCAACGGGCTATGATGTTGACGCGCTGAAAGCCAAGATCGCTGACAGCGGCCTGTCCACAACAGACATGATCAACACAGCCTGGGACAGTGCCCGCACATATCGCGGTTCTGACAAGCGCGGCGGGGCTAATGGTGCCCGCATTCGTCTGGAACCACAGCGCAGCTGGGAAGGTAATGAGCCAGAGCGTCTTGAGCGTGTCCTGTCCGTGCTAGAGCCGATTGCGGCAGAGGCCGGGGCATCATTGGCTGACACCATTGTCCTTGCTGGCAATGTCGGCGTTGAGCAAGCAGCTAAAGCCGGCGGCTTAGATGTGAGCGTTCCGTTCGCACCGGGTCGTGGTGATGCAAGTGCTGAGCAGACGGACGCTGACTCATTCGACGTCCTGGAGCCGCTCGCCGATGGCTTCCGTAACTGGCGTCGTGATGATGTCCCGACAGCAGGTCTGGAAGAGATGCTGCTCGATCGGGCACAGCTTCTGGGTCTGACCGCACAGGAACTGACAGCCCTCGTCGGCGGCATGCGCACCATGGGCACCAACTATGGCGATACAAACCACGGCGTCTTCACAGACAATAAGGGCGCGCTGTCGACAGATTACTTTGTCAATCTGACAGACATGGCGTTTGACTGGAAAGTGACAGACACGGACGGTCTGTTCGCGCTCTGTGACCGTGACAGCGGTAAGATGAAGTTCATGGCCACACGTGCCGACCTCGTCTTTGGCTCAAACTCCATCCTGCGCGCTTACGCCGAAGTCTACGCCCAAGACGATAATAAGCAGAAGTTCGCAAACGACTTCGTCGCGGCCTGGGCCAAGGTCATGAACGCCGATCGTTTTGATCTGCAAGACTAGGGCGATCCACATCGTACGCTAACACAGCCGCGGTCCTCACGGGTCGCGGCCTTTTTTATGTCGGACAGTCACAGGGAAGATCGACCATGTCGAAATCAAATGACGACAAGAAAGAAGCCATCCAGAAGTTCAAGAAATTTGCGCTCTGGTACACGATTATATCTCTGCCGATCTGTTTGACGATCATGTTCTGGCCGATGGCGGAAAATGTCACCCTTCATGGCCATATCGCGCATTATCTGGCGATCCCTTTGGCGTTTATCAGCGGTCTAATCTTCATGGGGATCATCTTTTTCTCATCCCACAGTGGCGGCGATGAACAGCCCAACTATGTGGAGATGATGAAGCGGCAAGAGGAAGCCAGAAAGAACCGCCAATAAATGGGCGTCAGACTATGGTTTCTATGAAGCCTGCTGCTCGAGCGTCTCTACGTCATTCTCGACAGTCTCTTCGACAGGTGTCTCTTCCACTTCATGGATGGCTAGCGCCAAGTCGAAGTAGAAAATTGACCCTTGTCCAGGCTGACTGACCGCCCCGATCCGACCGCCCATCAGGTCTGCTAGCTCTTTACAAATAGACAGTCCCAAACCCGTACCGCCATATTCGCGGGTCGTGCCTGCACTGGCTTGGCTGAAGCGGTCAAAGATATGGTCAATCACATCCTGTTCGATGCCAATCCCGGTATCAGTCACGCTGAAACGCACGCCAGTGAGCACAGGATCAGGTACTTTAAAGGCCTGAACCTCGACATTTATCGAGCCTTGATGCGTAAACTTTGTCGCGTTACCGACGAGGTTTATAAGAATCTGACGAATGCGGTCGTCGTCTCCCACCAGACAGTCCGGAACGTCTGAACCAATCTTCGCGCTGAGTGTCACAGCCTCCGGATCAAGACGCGGTTCATTCAGCGCGACCACGCCTTCAACGAGGCCTCTTATATCAAACGGGCGTGGGTCCAGCTCAATACGACCCGCCTCCAGTTTAGAAAAGTCCAGAACGTCGTTGATGATCACCATCAGACTTTCAGCAGAAGTCTGAATAATCTCACTGTAACGCTGTACAGTTTCATCTTTGCTGGAGCGGCTGAGCATATCGGTGAGGCCGATAATCCCATTCATCGGTGTCCGGATTTCATGGCTCATGCTGGCGAGAAAATTCGTCTTCGCAATGTTGGCGGCTTCCGCTTCCAATTGGTGTGCCCGCGCCTCTTCACTGCGCTTCTGTTCGGCCTCCAGGGCTTTGCGTAACTTCTTATCGCGTGCGGAAAGCTCCTGATAAAGATGCAAGATCATGATGCAGAAAATCGGGGCCGACATGATGATGGTGACACCGGTAAACGGATCCCCTTGGCCGATCTGATGCAGGCCAAAGATCAGCGCCGCGCCCAACAATCCAAAGCCATGCGGTAAGGTGGCGACTAGTGTCAGCGTTTTATTGCGACTATATCCCGTTGTCTGCACGATCAGGGCTGAGCCTGCATAGATGGCCGCGATATATCCTGACGCGAGTGTGATCGCGCTCATGATAATCAGCGTTGGCACAGCGAAACTAATCGCCACAGCCGCCGTGGACACAATCAAGATCTCTTTGAAGTGGTCCTCATCAACCCGGTGCGCATAGCGTTTATAGGCTTCTCGCTCTGCGAACAGCGCCGCAATGGACACGAGCGATACGACAATACCCAGCAATGGATACCGCGTGGCCCCAATATAGAAGCCGAGCAACAGCGCCGTCAGGATACGGATCACTGTCGCGCCGCTCACATAATCGCGCGTGCCGATAAAGATATTGGTATCGCTGACCATCCCGCGCAAATTTTGCAGAAACGGGATAATAAATCCTGAATCATCAGTCATATCGGAATGTACAGATTTTAAATCGATTGCGATTTTAGACCTAGTATCGCTAGGGATTGTTCGTGGATAGTGAAGACGTAGCAACTGCGACCCAAACAGCTGATCAACCAAAGGGGTCAATCAGCTGGACCAGAATCATTGTCGAGTTCACGGCCATCGTTTTTGGTGTTCTACTCGGCCTCGGCCTGAATGAATGGCGAACAAGCGCGCGCGACGCCCAATCGATCCAAGACGCCGAGGCTGCGATTGTCGAAGAGCTCAAAGCGAATTTCAGCACATTAATGGCGGCACGTAACTACCACGAGGCGCAATATCGTGAGGCGATCCGGATCCTTGCGACCGACTCAAGTGATTATTTCGATTACAGGGGTCTCTCAGCCCCGAATACTACTCGCGCCGCACTCGATGCCGCTATCGCGACGGGTCGCTTTGCGTCCATTCCTGGAGACAATGCCCGACAATATATGCGGCTTTATAATGAAATTGACGAAGTCCGAGAGACAGAACGCAACTACTCACGTGCTGTCATCGGCCAGAGGCCAGAAAGTTATGAAGGCTTTCTAGGCTTTGCGATTATGGCCTTCTCAGACCTGCTCTATGCTGAGGATGATGCGCTCTATAAAATGGCTGAGCCCCTCGGCATGGCACCGCCCGAGGGTTGGTGGAGTATCAAACCGACGATCGATTCCGAATACCCCGATGCATTCCGTAAATTGACAACAGGGCTGGACGAAATGGATTAAGTAGCTGCAGGCACTTTCGCCTTATAAGTAAACTGCCCTGCATCATTGAGTCGCCGCGACACCAAGCCCCGCCCTTTCAGGCAATTTAGGTGGGCCACGCTTTCGCCTACCGCCATGATCCGGTTGGAGTCGTTGATCTCCCGTCTGAACAGAACGGAATAGACTTCGGTCGCTTTTCTGGGCTCGCGGCAAAACTCAAGAAGTCGATCCAATGCCTTCTCATGATGTTCGATCAGCTTATTGAGCCGCTTATGCGCGCCTCGGAATGGGATACCGTGGGCAGGCCCGATCAGCGTATCTTCGGGGAGTTCCCTGATCAGCTTGTGACAAGAATTAATCCAGTCTTCGAGGGGATTACCTTCCGGCTCTGTCGGCCAGACGGACACGTTGGAGCTGATGTTCGGCAGGAGTTGATCTCCCGTCAGGCAGAGGCCAAGTTCTTCGCAGTAAAGACACGCATGCTCCGGAGAATGGCCGGAACCAATGATTATCCGCCAGGTGCGTCCGCCAATCTTGCCCCATTCGCCATCGGTCAAACGATCATAAGCATGGGGAAGCTCCGAGACCGCCTTCCCAAAGCCGCCAAAGCGTTTTTTGTAGAGTTCGATCTGTTCGGGTGTGAAACCCACTTTCTGATAGAATTTGATCCCGGCGTGAGGCGCGGGATGTCCTGTGTCGGCAACAAGCAGACGACAGAGGAAATATTCACCGCGTGTCATTAAAAGGGGCGCGCCAAACTTCCGGCAAATCCAGCCGGCCAACCCCGTATGATCCGGATGCAAATGGGTGCAGATAACGCGGTTAATCGGACGCCCGCCCATCAGGTCCTTGAAATGTCCTTCCCATTGGCGCTTGGCTTCCGGCATGGCGATCCCGGTATCCACGACCACCCAGCCATCACCGTCCCGCAAGGCATAGAGGTTGATGTGATTGAGGCCCGTCATGGGCAAGCTAAACCTCAGCCAGAACACCCCGTCGGCCAACTCGCGCACTTCACCCGGTTGCGGCGTGTCGTCCGCCACAAAATCTAGCATGCGTGAGCTCGTATCACGCGGGAGTAGCGAGGCGTCTTGCGGCGAGGCTTCGCTTTTATTTTTCAGCAGGTTGGGTTTTTTCATGAGAGCCCTTTAGGTCCATTGGACGCGCGCGTCCAATGCCTCATCTGTTCATCGACCATGCAATGATGCGCCGAACACGATCAAACGGCGGAAGAGCGATTCTCCAGCCAAGCGTCCACCTCTGCACGCCTCGACCGCGAGACAGGCACGGTTTGGCCCTGGGCCAGGTGGAGGCTCAATCCGGATGAGTCGCGTGTCACATGATCGACGGCCGAGCGGGCCACCCACCAGGATCTGTGGACCTGCTGCCCATCCAGCGAGGCCAGGTGAGCGATGGCATCCGCCAGACGCATGCGGATGATGGCGTCTCCGCGATCCGTCTGGACCTTTACGTAATGATCATCGGAACTCACCGCGAGGATCTCAGCCGATTGAAACCGGCGAGGAAGTCGACCTCTGAATGCAGCAAGGCCTTCATCTAAAACGTCTGTAGCGGATGCGCGTTGGCTTTCAGTCTCTCTCTGAGAGTATCTCGACAAATGACTTCTCAGTAAAAAAAGAAACCCTGCCATCACGATAACAATAAGAATGATGTAGAGGTAAAGCGTCGCCAGAAAGCTCAAGGGAACCGGGGCACGCAGGACATACTGGACCGTTAAAATCAGAATCAGAATGACGAGGCTCGC